>JAZODZ010000158.1:0-2596 GCA_045597285.1 Myxococcota bacterium | reverse complement strand
GACTTTCGAGACATCCCACTTGGAAATATCCTGATTAAACACCGAATTGTTGAACATCGAATGCATATTGGTGACTTGTGAGACATCCCACTTGGAAATATCGGAATTAAACACCGAATTATAGAACATTAAGCTCATATTTGTCACAGAAGATGTTTTCCAGCTGTTGAGTGGCTGATTAAACTTCTTTGAGTTAGCAAACATATATTGCATATCCTGGACCTTAGAAACTTTTGCGCCCCATCCATCCAGCGGCTGATTGAAACTTTCTGCTTTTCTGAACATCGACGCCATCTTTTCGACATTGCTGACATCCCATTTGGATATATCCTGATTAAACATTTTCGTGCCGGCAAATAAATAATTCATGCTCGTGACTTTCGAAACATTCCAGTTCCCGACCGGCTGATTGAAATTCTCCGCGCCATAGAACATGCTTGTCATACTCGTCACGTTCGATACATCCCAATTCGAGATATTGCCATTAAACGACTTGGCATCCCTGAACATATTGTTCATCGTCGTCACTTTTGAAGTTTCCCATTTGGAGAGATCTTCATTAAATGCCGTAGCGCCATTAAATGTATGGCTCATCTTTGTGACATTGCTCACATCCCAGTTGGCAATGCCAGATTTCAAATTCTTCGCGCCATAAAACATCACGTTCATATTCGTCAGCTTTGAAGCATCGGGAACATCGACTGCAGAAATCTTCGTCAGATTGACGGCGCGGGCAAAAGCGCCGGCACTGAGCCCCACGGGACCAAAAGACTTCACGTTCACCAGGCGAGCAAGATTCTCTTCGCTCACATAAGATTCATCAGACGATCCAAAGGTGAAACCATCCAATGTGCCCGTAATCGTGACCTCCATGGTAATGGAGAGAGCATTCGTGTAATTGTATTTATGCTTGAGATTCGTGGTCGGGCAGGATGTAAACGTCTCTGTCGTATGCGTGTCCCACACCACCGTAAAATTGCAATTCTTGGCTTTCGATGTCGGCAATTCGATGACATCGTTGTTCCTGCTTATCTTCCATTCGGTCACGAACGCTTCAGGCGCACAGCGACCATCACCGCGGCAGACATAACCAGTATCGCACCAGCTGTTATCGACACATTTAGGGGCGCACTTGCCCCGCACGAGGTCACAAAGCCCGCCAGCCGCGCAATCCGACTGCTTGCTGCATGATTTGTCCAGATCGGCATAATCCTTTTCGAACTCGTCATTGATGTGATTGCCGTTCAAATCCGAGCACGAACCGTTTGAGCATTTGCCATCACATACCGTGGCTGTCGGCTTAAATTCCTGACCATCGCACATCGTCACGGTCTTGCCATCGCTGCCGCACGCCAGTGCGCCGATCTGACATTTCAGACATGCGCCGTCCGAACAGCCGAACTCGCATTCGGTCATTTCCTTCAGGTTATTGCTCGTGCAAACTTCAAGCGTGTTGCCGTTGCACATCTTTTGCCCTGGATTCGTGCAGTCCTTGCACGTGCCGTTCTCGCAGCCATTCTTGCAAGTCGCCGCCACCCATGTCGCCACGCCATCGACGTCCTGGCATACTTCGTAACTATCGACGCATCGCTCCGAACCGACATTGCAGGCGCGGCACTTGCCGTTCTCGCAACCATTCGCGCAGCTCTCCACGACATGCTTGCCGCCTGAGCAATACGAATATTTGCCCGTTTCTTCATCGCATGTATCCGCGCCATAGGTTTCTTCGCAGGTCACGCATTTGCCATCGACACACCCATTATCACAGCTTTCCGAGAACCACTCGCCATCGTGACAATAGCTTCGCATAAAACTGCTAGAACACGATCCCGCACCTTCCGTGCATTTGGCCCCAGCCGCGCACACCGAAAACGATTTACAACTATCTTCCGCGCAGTCCTTTAAACCGTTGTCGTCGTTGTCAATGCCGTCCGAACAAAGCGCCTCGGTATTCTCGGGCTTCAGGCAAACACTCAGTTTGCGGCAGTTGGCATCGTCACAGTCCGCCCTGCCGTTGCCGTCGTTGTCAGCGCCGTCCGAACACAAGGCGTCCGTCGTTTCGGGCGTCACATCTTCCTTTTCACAAATTTCAAATCCCTGGCAGTTCGCATCCGCACAATCTGCAAAGCCATCCTTGTCATTATCCTCGCCATCCGAGCATCGTTCCGGCGTATCTTCAGGTTCAAGTACCTGGCACACTGACAAATTCTTGCAACTCTCATCATTGCAATCGGCCTTGCCATTGTTGTCATTATCATCGCCATCCGAGCAAAGCGCCTCCGTGTTCTCTGCCACCGCGCCAGTCACGCATACCGAAAACCACTGGCAATCATCTTCTTCACAGTCCTTCTTGCCGTTGTTGTCGTTATCGATGCCGTCGGTGCAAAGCACTTCCGTGTTTTCGGCTGCCACGTTCAATGCGCAGACTTCAAACCACTGGCAATCGTCCTCTTCGCAATCTTTCTTGCCGTTGTTATCGTTATCAAAGCCATCCGAACACAGCGCCTCAGTGTTTTCAGGAACATTCTCAACGGGCTTCTGTTCCTGCTTTGCATCATCGCCACCGCAGCCAAATACGCCCATACACAAACAAAAA
>JAZODZ010000157.1:0-3276 GCA_045597285.1 Myxococcota bacterium | reverse complement strand
GTTGAAGCGCATCACCAAGCGTGATGTCGTGATTTTGCTCGACGAATACGATGTGCCATTACAGAAAGCCGCCATTTATGATATCCATCATCCGCAGTCCGAATTATTTGATAAAACCGTTAAATTGATTGGGAGTTTTATATCTTCCGGTTTTAAGTCTAACAGCAATCTGGCTTTTGGCGTAATTGCGGGATGTATGCGGGTGGCGAAAGAATCTATATTTACTGGGATGAACAATCCCGGCGTGATCACGGTTGTTGACGAAATTCCCGATGAGTTCTGGGGATTTACACAACTGGAAGTTGAAAAAATGCTAGCCTATTATGGTCTGTCCGACAAGATGGATGCGCTCAAGCATTGGTATGAAGGCTATTCCTATAGTGGCAGAGAAGTCTATAATCCCTGGAGTCTGTTGAATGCCATCAGAGGACTGGTCAATGGCTATGGAGAAAGAGCAATTCAATCGTATTGGAGTATGACGAGCAGCAATGATATTATCGATGATATGATTGATAATAATCCTCAATATCGAACGGAATTGGCCAACCTGATGAATGGTGGTACGAAATGGATACCCGTGTATAAAGATTTATCCTATCGCGATTTGAAATTACGTCCCGATGCAATATGGAGCTTTTTGTTATATACCGGCTATTTAAAACCTGTCGAAATCAAAAAAGATGATGATGATCTTTGGATTGCCAATGTGGCTGTCCCCAATAGGGAAATTGTTACAGTGATGAGATCGGCCATGCAGCACTGGTGGAAGGATATTTGCGTTCCAGGAATGGATGCCAAGACACTGATGAATGCTTTATGGGACAGAGATATAGATACTATCGAGGGGGAGTTGTATCATTTTCTGACGAAAAGCATCAGTGTATTTGATTTCAATGAATCCTTTTATCATGGCATGATGGTCGGGTTGTTGACGTCTGTATGCGGCGATTTGAAATCCAATCGTGAGTCTGGGAATGGACGGCCTGATATTGTCATGATAGACAGACGTCGAGCCATGATATTGGAACTCAAGTGTGTCACCTCCAGGGAACTCGAACAGGCATTGAGAGAGAATAAAGATACAGAGGCTGAATGTGTTGTCAATGCGTGCATGGAAGTGAAGCTGGATGAGGCTGAGCGCCAAATCCATGACAGGAAATACGCCCAGGGCATCCATATCGAGTATGGCTTCAAGACAGCGGTGACCGCTTATGCGATTTGTTTCTGTCGGAAACAGTGCATCGTGAGGGCGGTCAAGGCGGGGTGAGGTTTTGGATGCGGGCTATGCGGCTTTGCCGCATACACCCAGCCCCTAAACATATCTCTCATGTCAGTGACATTTGCCACATTCCACTTATCGAGCGATTGAT
Source organism: Myxococcota bacterium (assembly GCA_045597285.1). GTDB lineage: Bacteria > Myxococcota_A > Bradymonadia > UBA4248 > UBA4248 > UBA4248. The sequence goes on along the minus strand of JAZODZ010000157.1, from coordinate 1,906 downwards.
TGAATGATACTGCGCCATTAAACAACCGTTCCATTGTTTTAACATTCGAGACATCCCACTTTTCCAAAGGCTATCCCTTATCATCATTTTGATGATGTGTGATGAATGCTGAAAATATGACTTCATTATCTGCATAAGACAAGGATTATTTGTGCAATGGAGTAGTTACGGGGACAGGAAAACTTACTAATATAAACTCAAATATTCCAACCTCCGGCATCCTGCCTGTTTCAATTGGATCACGTACTTATGAAACCCATTAAGGTCTGAACTGTTACAGTTACGGATAGCGTGTTTCTCGCCTTGCCATCCTTAAAAAACTCGATTAAGATTGACTCGGTAAAAACCGACTCGGTTTAAACCGAGTTAAATAAATATACTTAGGCTGTATTATCGCTTAAATAAGGAGATAACGATGATTTTTCTGGGGCGTGTTCAGGAAAGAAAGGCGATGCATAAGATGCTTGGGGGGACAGGCGTACAGGTCTTGCTGCTCTATGGACGTCGCCGTGTTGGAAAAAGTGAGCTGATTAAGCAGGTTCTGCGCGAAAGCACGATCAAGGGCATCTATTACGAATCCAAGCAGACGACTGAGATGAACAATGTTGCATCACTGTCGAATCTGATTTCTGAATTCTACGATTATCCAAAATTGTCTTTCGATAATTTCGAGGCGGTGCTGGACTTTTTATTTGAGAAAAGTGTGGGCAAGCCGTTTGTACTTGTCCTGGATGAATACCCATATCTGAGAACCGCTATACAGGGACTTGACAGTATTTTGCAATCCTCAATCGATAAATACAGGGATAAGTCAACTCTTAAATTGATTCTCTGCGGCTCGTTTATCGATGTGATGAAATCGTTGCTATTGTCTGAGAATCCGCTTTATGGTCGCGTGGATCGGACAATTGATTTAAAGCCAATGGATTACTATGAATCATCGTTGTTTTATCCCAGTTATTCTAACGAAGATAAAATACGGTTGTACAGTGTATTTGGAGGTATTCCATATTATAACAGACTCATTGATTCAGAATTAAGTGTGCGCGAGAATATCATTGCGCTCATTGCTTCGTCTGATGCGAGACTGGAAAACGAAGTGAGTATGTATTTACGCTCCGAGATTTCTAAAATATCGAATGCGAACGAAGTTTTTGAGGCACTTTCACGAGGTTATTCGCGATATAGCGATATTTTAGCTCAGTCGCATGTGACAAGCGCTCCTGCGATGATTGATGTCTTGGAAAAACTAATGCGAATGGAGCTGATCCGCAAAGAAACGCCCATAAATGATGATAATAATAAAAAGAAGACTGGCTATTATATATCGGACAACCTGTCTTTATTCTATTATCGCTATTGTTTTCGGTATGCTTCGCAGTTAAGTATTATGGATTCAGATGTGTTTTATGACAAATATATTCGCGATGACTTTGAAAATTGGTATGTTCCCCATTGTTTTGAAGTCATTTGCAGGCAGTATCTCATTCGCCAGAACAAACTTCGAGCACTGCCTGAAGTCTTTGAAAAGATCGGAAAGTATTATTATAATGATCCCAAAACGAAGACCAATGGCGAGTTCGATGTTGTTACGTATGATCCCAAAGGATATACTTTTTATGAAGTAAAATTCAGAAAAATGCCGATTACGGATAGCCTGATTCGGGACGAAATAAAGCAAGTGAATAAAACGGGGCTGTTTTGTTATCAATACGGATTTATTTCGCGTTCCGGTTTTGATGTAACACCGCAATCGAATTTGTTATTGATACCGTTGGATGAATTATATTCATAAGTCAGCGCGGCGTATCGCAGATAGCCGCGCCAGCCAATGAGACGTCCCACGGGACGTCTTGCGCATCGTATGCGCAGCATAGACGCGCTATATGCGCGGCGTATCGCAGAT
>JAZODZ010000156.1:0-10807 GCA_045597285.1 Myxococcota bacterium | reverse complement strand
TGGGTTCTTGCGCTTTTGATTGCATTGGGTATTCTAACCGCAGAATGGCTTTCTTATCATCGTAGATGGGCGGTGTAGCCAAAAGGAGAAAAATATGAAAAAAATCGCATGGATGCTCGGACTGATGCTTTGTCTGGCTCCCTTGACTTCATTTGCCCAGACCGTTGCGCCAGCAGGAACGACCCAGACGCAGACGGCCGATGCCAACGATCCCAATAAAGTTTTGCCAGCCGATATTCAGGCTCGCTTTAAAGCGCTTCGCGCCGATAAAGACCCGGATCAGCTCGTTCGCGATGCCCATTACTGGGTATCGAATGAAAACGCACAGTACGTCTGGTATCCGTATATCAAGGATATGGGCGGCGTTTTCAGCGGTGTCGGTACGGATCAGGTCTATCTGCTCGCCGCGTGGAGCAATGCATCGCTCATCATTCCGATGGACTTCGACAAACAGATTCGTAATCTCCACTTCGCGTATGGTGCCGCATTCCTGGCCTCCGAAAATATCGAGGAATTCCGCACGTATTTTAAGGCAGAAAATGCAGAAAAAATGAAAGCCACCCTCGAAAAATATTTCCCGGATGAAGCAACCGTCGCGATGAAAGCGTGGAAAACCGGTGTCAAGGAAGTGAATGCCCGATTCAACCGCGTCGTGAAAAAATACAAGAACCTTCCGACGCAACTTAAAGAACTCGCCAAAACCAACGAAAAACAATATGCGGCGAATGCTAAGATTTTTTCTGAGGAAGTTCCGACGTTCCTGACCGATGAAGGTTTGTATAAACGCATCCGAACATTGTGGCAGAACAAACGCGTTTATCCCCTCTGTGGCGACCTCACCGGCGATACGGCAATGACTGATATCGGCAAGGCCTTAAAGGATTCCGGTATGCAGATGATGTTGCTGTATCCATCCAATGCGGAACATTATTTCGAATATGACGCGAATTTCCGCCGCAACATCATCGATATGCCGTTTACCGATAATGGCCTGATCCTTCGTACAAGACAGATGAAATTCCTCGGGCTCGCCGAAGATGAGGATTACCACTACAATATGCAGACGGCGAAAAACTTTAAGATTTGGTTGCAGACGACGCAGATCAAGGAGCAGAAGGAAATGCTCCGCAAGCGTACCGAAACGTCCACTAAAGGTCTTTCGTTCTTCGAGTATGAACCCACACCATCGAAGAAACCGCCCAAAATTGCCGATTCCAAGTTCTAATTAAAAAGCCCCTTCTCCCATAAGGAGAAGGGGCTTTTTTTTGTAACTGTTCATAGTTACGGTTTACAATATCGGTCAAGCGTCAATGCGGAACTGTGTATGATTTGATATAACGAAGCGCAGTCGTTAGCATTCGTGGCATATTCGAGCGGGCCAATCTTCTTTGTAAATACATAGACCGTATTGCCATCGTTCATATTTGCTTCACAACGAAATACGGAATTTTGACAGATTGAAGACAATTCTTGAGCCAGAGTGTGTGGCTGATTGCCTTTTAATACGATGACATAGTAGGCGTATGGAAATCTGGCTGACTGAACTTTATTCTTCGAAATAGAGACCATCGAGCAGAGCAGATTCTTATATTTTTTCTTCATGGCGACCTGAAGACGTATATCTGTAACCGTAACTGTGTCGCTTTTGCTCAGTTTTAGTTCAGTCACGAAGTTGAATTTTTGTTCGTCAATACCGATAGAAGTTGGGTTTTCATCATAAGAACGCAGATAATCCACAGCCTGTAATTGTTCTCTAATCGGATTGGCTGTCTTTCCTTCCGCTTTTAGATCGGCTGGCGACTTGCCGTAAATGACATAATGAAGCGCTCTCGGAATGGCGATGATATCGAGAAAGATTGCCGCAGTTACAAATTCTTCATTGAGTGCACTACCTAGTGAAAACAGGATGGCCAGGATCAACATGCCGATGCTGCAGAAAAATGAAAACACTTTTTCGAGAAAGTTTCGTTCTAAGACGTTATAGGCTTTCGGCATCTTGATTTCGTTCAGCACGCTATCTGTTTCATCTGGTCGGAGTTTGTGCCATTTCTCGATGGTTTCCCCCGTGTAAGCCGGTTTCGTATCGCTTGTAAATGCAACAATGGGGGGCACAATAACAATCAGCGCAAACGCAGTGTAGTACGTTATGTCGCTTGGCGATACAAACTGTATAAGCGTGCCAATCAATATAAAGACTAATGTTACAATCATTGGTACTTGTTTCATATTAACTGCCTCGTTTGGGATGCTATTTACTATTATTAGGAATTAACGGGAGGATGGAGTGGCCACGCATGGCGCTCCAATTCGTCATAACCGGCGTATTGCCAGTATAACGGACATGCGCCCTGACAAGCCGTAAATGCACTGCATTTCTGACACGTTTCGTGAGCAAAACACTTCTTTTTGATCGCCTGAGCCCGTTTATTGAACCAGACGTTTTGAAAGCCTTCGGTCAAAAGGTTGCCGACTTGTTCATCCCACGATGAACATGGCAGCACGTTGCCCTCAGGATCCACTGAAATCAAACCGTCACAGGCTGCGCATGATTTGTTTCCAAGACCTTTGGCGAGTGGGTTGTATATGCACATCGGGATAGGAGAATACCACAGGAACTCAATGTCCGCATAGAACGCTTCTTTTCTGACTTTGTCGATCGTCGGGCCAATTTTCTCGTACGGAATAAAGAGCGCATCGGTCTGTGGACTTCGTTTCGTCGGAATGAACAGGTTGATCGACATTCGGACGCACCCCAATTCCTTGCACAGTCTGGGAAGCCGATCGAGCGTATCGATATTCATCGTCGTCGAAGTCGTGTTCGTCTGGACTAAAATCCCTGCATCGCGCAGCGCATTAATCCCGTTGATGGTCTGTTGCCACGATCCTTTGCGACCACAAAGCGCATCGTGAATCTCTTCATCTGGTGATTCCAGGCTGATTTGTGCCGTGCGCAAACCCGCTTCATATAACGATTTGGCGCGTTCTGGCGTCGCCATTGTGCCGTTCGTCACGAGGTTGATCTTTAATCCGATATCACATGCATAACGCATCAGGTCTTCCAAATCTTTTCGCATCAATGGCTCGCCACCTGTAAATGAAAAGAACGGAATCTTCGCGTCATTCTTGAAGATGTCGATAACTTTTTTGATCTTTTCGCCGTCGATGTCGGGAGAATCGAGACGGCCACACGCGCCATCGCACCCCGCATAACAGAACCGGCATCGGTTGTTGCATCGATACGTCACGGCGATCTCGCCAAGAATCGGGAGTTTGGTGTAATCGAATGTGTACGGAATATGCCGGGCAAAATGCGTTTTATTGCTCAGTGCGAGTGAAATGTTTTGGAAAAACCTGTCGATTTGAAGACGGCGTTCATCGTTTAGACCGGGATAATCGTCGACCTTGTTGCCAGCCTGAAGCCATCGGATGATTCGTGCACCTGTCGAATTGACATGATACACGCGGTTGGGCGGCAAAATCAGGACGTCGTCTTCTTCGCGAAGCATGAAAAGCGAACCGCACTCTTTCCAGAATGCGTCCACCCAGGCGAGCGAAAATCCTTCCGGTATTTCGCTCATCGGGCACCTCCCGAAACACAGGCGCTGTGGCACGCGCTATGACACGCGCTGTGACAAGCATCATGGCACGCGTCGTGACAAGCATCGTGGCATGCGCTGTGGCATACATTGTCGAGCTGAGGCTGTTGGAAACACCCGTGGAAACACGCCGACGAACGCATGAAATCCGTATAGCCTCGGTTGTATTGCGTCGGAAGCCCGTGGTTGTAATGATAGCGGTTCGTATAATAGCCGTTGTAATAATACCAATAATGGCGGTTGCGCCAGTAATAGTCATCGTAACCGCTACGGCGTGGCGCATACAAATCGGAATAGTCTTTGTCTTCCAGCTGTTTGAACAGCAATTTTTCTTTCTGAGGCTCATCGGGATTGTTGTACATGACTGCCATATAATATTTCCTCGTCGCTTCGAGGTCGCAGTCCCAGGTCTTTTCCTGAAGTCCCGTAATGGCGGATTCCAAAAACGCCTGAAGTTTCGTTTCGTTTACATTCCCGAGTTCATCAAAGATTTCTACGAATTCGTTCTCAATCGGCTCGAGTTCCACATCGGATGCCCGATAGGCCTGAATCGGTTCCAGAGAACGGACGATGAGCTTTTTCTGTGCCCCAAGTGCCTGAACCATGATGCCGACGACCTGCGATATTTCAAGACCGAGTAAAAGACCAACTTCGATGGGGTGCAGATTCTGGGCAATTTTTCCTTTTTCGCCAAACGATCCCACCTGAAGTTCAGGAGCTTCCCAAAGTTCCTCAAACAACGTCCTTTCCTTTGGCATATTTTCGATCTTGGTCTGTCGTCGGCGGCCAAGAACTGCCGCACCTCCGCCCAAACCACCGACTGCGAATAACCCAATCAGGAGGTCCGTCATAGAGACGTAATTCTTATCAAAATCGGTGGTCTCCATCGAACCAATTACACTGCTGTCAAACGCAATAAAATCGGGCTTTATATAAAATTTTATATCCTGTGGTTCCCTCGATCCCACATCTTCTTGATAGACCTTCATGCCAAGAAGCTTGTGACCCTCGATATCTTTCACGAAATAATCAATCTTGTTTCGGTCATTCAACGATTTGTCAGTCAGAATCTTGGCAGCCGTACTACCGGAATTATTGCCATCGGTTCGCGAATACCCTGCAATTTCCTGAAACATATCATCCGATATCACGTTTTTATTTACCGGAATCGGCAGGATGATATTGACGACCCGATATTTCATGCTTGTTTCCCATTGCATGGGTGCCCAATGGAAATAATATAAATCACCGATTTCAGGGCTGGTCGTCTTGCCGATATACCCCTCTTTGATCATATTGCCGCTGTAATTAAATGTCAGATAGGCTTCGCCAATCGGAACTTTATTTTCGATGGGATTGACTTCGAGTTCATAAGTCTTGCCTTGTAAATGAAGTACTTTTAATGGAACGCGGCCATAGCTCGTATCTTGGCTTTCTGCATAACACGTGCCCCACTCAGGCTTCAGCGCCATGTTCTCGACTTTCAAGGCCGTCAGATTCTTTTTTGAAATATTGATGGTCAGATTGTTTGTGACATGCGCCGTACCGTCCGATTCGATCACCATCGTGATCTCGTTGCTTTTTTCGTGGACAACGGGCTGTGCCACGGCTTCCAGCCCCCATGTCGATATCGCGATGGCCGCGCCAATGGCCGCCGTCGTAAAACTGATTGTCTTATGCATTATTTCTCTCCATTTATATCACTTCAGATGATTGAGGCTGAAGCATGATATAACTACTATGTTTCCGCTTATTTCTCAACAACTCTGCTTGCCTCCAGCCTCCAAGCTTCTTGCCTAATTATCTTGACAAATCACACTAAAATGTGCATAAAAGCCGCCGCCCGTCGGTGGCTCAGTTTTCATCGCCCGTGAATGCTGGAGTCGCCATTGTCGAAATCGGGCATTTAACTCAAACACAAGGAGAAAGGTTTTGGAAAGCAAATCTCGTGAATTAGGGCCCCTGCAGGTTGCAGTCGAAGGTTCAAACCTCGGCCGTGCCATTAATCAGCTCAAACGCCACATGGCTCGCGAAGGCGTCATGAAAGAATTGAAACGCCGTCGTCATTATGAAAAACCGAGCATTATCCGTAAACGCAAACAGAAAGAAGCGGCTCGTCGTCGTCGGAAAGAAGCTCGTCGTCGTGCCCGTTTCGTGTGATTGATTCCAATCACCCGTACCCATAAATGATTTAATCATTAAAAAAAGCGCCGTGTTTCACGGCGCTTTTTTTTACCCCTCGTATTCCCGCAGCCGGACTTTGCCCACGGACATCTTGCCGTAGTCGATCGCTTCCGTGGGGCAGTGATGCAGACATCGGAAACACAGCATACAACTGTCTTTTTTCCATTTCGGGTGCTTCGTCTCCTCATCCATCCCGATCACATCCATCGGGCATTCTCGTGCACATAACCCGCACCCTATGCATTTTTCCGAGACGACAAAGTTCTTCGTCTTGCGCATCAAACGATACAAGGGGCCACACAGCAACGATGTGACCTGTGGAAACGGCCCGCGTTTTAAGTAAGTCCCCGCGGTGCGATCTGCGATTTGTTCCGCCATGAATGAGGATTCAAGACTGTGCCTCTCATCCAGTTTTTTGCGTTCTTCGCCCACCGGAACCTTATAAAACGGAATGAACGTGTCGATTCCGATAATCCCAAAAACAGCTGTCGTCGTCAGACCGCGCTTAATCAGGCATTGCATCAGGTAATTCGGGGCCGCAAAACAATCGCCGCCATACGTCAGCCCGAGATAGCAGTAATAGTGTTCGCCCGTTTTGATGTGAACCTGTTCAATGAATTTCCGCATCAGTTCCGGAACATTGCCAAAATAAACGGGGATGAGAAATCCAAGACGTTCGTCATCTTTGAGTTCAAATTCAAATTGCCCGGATTTTAACAGCTCTTCGATGTCAAACGCGGGTTCGTCGATGCGTTCCGAAATCGTATGGGCAAGGGCTTTGGTGATTCCTGTGGCTGAATAATAAAAAAGCATTTTGTCCTCGTTCTGATTAGGGCTGTTCAAACGCTTCGCGACGCGTGATCGTCGTTTCGACCAGGCGATAGTAGTTTCCGCCTTCCGTGCGGACTTTCATGCCGCCATAGCCGCCGTTTTTCTCTGCCGAATAAATCCCTATAATCGATTCGTATTCGTCGATATCGACTGCATACCCCCTGCTCGCCAAAATACGCGAAAGCGCATTGATATCGCCGGTGGATGGCAAAATCGCCGAATAGAGCGCCTTTTGAATCGGCCAGCCATGGCGAGTAGCGAGAATAAAGGCAATCATAGCTCCGGTTCTGTCGCTGCCGTGTTCGCAATGGATGAGAATCTGTTCCGGCCGATATGCCATGACATCGGGCATGAACTTGTCCGAAGGCGGAAACTTGCTTCCAAAGGGCAGATAGATCATCTTCATGCCCAGGTTTTCGCTCGTTTCCTTTATCGAGGCGAGTGAACGCCGTGGAATCACGGAAAGTGACAGGATAAGGCGGACGCCGCGTGCATAGAACTCTTCCAGATCTTCAGAGTTCGGGCGAGATCCCAGCCAGTAGCCTTCATCGGTCTGACGCGTGTTTTTGGGCAGGCCGTCATTTCCAAGACGACGTTTCGCGCCAAAATAGCTGCCCACGATGATCGAGTGCTTCAGACCGTCTTGCAATAATGCTTTAGTTTGCGCCGTATCAGATGCAGATGGCTCGTCAACAGGCATTGTCTGGACAGACTCTGGGACAGGTTGTTCCGCGACGATATCCGGCTCGTCACATCCGCATACGGCCAGGATTGCCGCAAAGAAAATCGAGTTTGTCCAGGGGGTTATCGTAGGCATGGATCAAAAAAATCGCCGCGCGTATGCAATAGCGCGGCGGGCACGCCGTATGTCAATAGGCGTGCCACCACAACGATAATTATTTGGGCTGCAACGACGTCTTGTAATCGTCGTCAATGCCGTTCACGACGAACTCGACGCGGCGGTTGCGTGCGCGGCCTTCCTTCGTGTCGTTCGAGTCAATCGGGCGATCCGGGCCGTAACCAATCGCGTTCAACCTGGCCGGATCCACGCCGTGATCGACGAGGTATTTCATGACGGACTCGGCACGATCCTGCGACAGCTTGACGTTGTACTTGTACTTGCCGCGGCTGTCCGTATGACCCTCGACGGTGACGTTGCCGATGTGCGGGTTGTCGACGAGCAGTTTCGCCACCTGATCGAGGAGTTCAAACGACTCGCTCTTGATAATGGCTTTGGAAGTTTCGAAGAAAACCTGTTCCTTGATGTTGATTTTGCCTGCCGTGAGTTCGACGAGGGCATCGGGATCGGCATCGGGACAGCCATCTTCGTCTTCGTAACCATTGAAGGTTTCGGGTTCGTGTGGGCACTTGTCATCGACATCGTAAATGCCGTCGCCGTCGGAGTCTTCTTTAATCGGACAACCGTTGCGGTCGACGCGGCCGCCTTCATCCGGGCAAAGATCGGCGTAATCGGGAATGCCGTCGCCATCGCGATCGGGGGCGCAACCGAACTCATCGATGAACCCGGCGCGGCCCGCAAACGGACAACGGTCATCCTTGTCGGGAATCGTGTCGCCATCCGAATCGACGACGACATTGCGGCATCTTTCGGGAATCTTGCTCGCCGGCGTTGTCTCGGGATCGGGACACGGATCGACAGCCGTGATGTAGCCGCCATATTCGTATTCCATATCGAGCAGGCCGCCGTTGACCCAGTGGAAGTTAAGCGACAGGATGGCGCGGACATCCGGGCTGCCCGTGCTCTGAAGGCCGACGCCCACGCCCGCCGTCAAAGCCAGGCCGCGCCACCATTCTTTCGCGCTCGTGCCACGCAAGAATCGATAACGGAACGCCAAATCGGCTTCGAACGGACGTTCGTCGCGGGTCAGGTTCTTGTCGGACGGCTGCGTCGCGATTTCGCCCTTCATATCGAGGAGCAAATCGAGGTCGGGATGGAAAAACGGAATTGCCGCCGCACCCGAAATCAAAAAGGCCTGTCCAAGCGTGTAGCCGTAAATGTCACGCATCGGACGGTACCGATAACCAAGGTTCACGGCCATGCGGGAATTCTTCCACGGGTTGAACTCGAGAGCCGCATTGATGGCAAATGTCACGGCTTCGTCGCTCATAAATTTGCCTTTCGTACCGGTTGGAGTCGACAAATCCGCAATCAATGCAAGCCCCACCGGATATTGGCGCAAATCGAGGAGTTTGCCCTTCACGACGACGCGCAGGTCGCCGACGCCAGACGCACCTTTCGTCGCATACAGCGGAAGCCGCGGATCCGAAAAATCCGTCGATTCATACAGCGCAAACGGCATCGAAACCGCTATTTCTACCCAGCTGAACAGCGACATCGACAAATAAAGATCCATGTACAGCTGATTCTTTAGAACCGCTCGCTCGGCCTTTTCATCCGCGTACCGAATTTCCATCGGAACATGGGCATACGTAAAATCAAAGCCCCCCGTCAGACGCCAGTGTTCGTCATCGATCATCGAACCGTAGGTCACCAAATAGTCGCCCGGGTTCGGCGCGGGCCGCCAATACTGGAGATTGTATTTGGGAACCGGTTTGAGAAGACGATCCGTGTTCGCATTTAAGTTGCCCTCCTGGGCTATCGCCTGGCCACACATCAGCAGTGTTCCGAGCAATATTAACGGGGCTATGATCTGTCGAATTTTCATGTTTCTCCTCTGAGTGATTTGCTGTCGAACTTATTCAAGCCAAGTCGCAAAAAACTCCATTTAACCAGTTTTTGTCTGGAATTTCCACATAATTGAGTATTGCGGCATGTCGCCGTGTGCATTATCCCATTGATTTGTCTTGTTTTTTGTCGGGCTATTGCATACGCCCGACGTGCGGGCCTATTTCGCAAACTCAATACGGCCCGCCGTTTTTTTTATGTGTGCGTCGGGCTATTGCATACGCCCGCCGCGCGGGCCTATTTCGCAAGCTCAATACGGCCCGCCGCCCATGTCCCATCGCGGCTAGTCGAAAACGTAGCCGTAGGGCGCGGGCTGTTCCACGGTTTGGCCTTCGCAGTTCGAGGCCGGCGATACGAAGTGCGAACCGTTACCCTTCACGTAGCAGCGATAAATGGGCGTGGTGCCGGACACCTGTTTTGTATAGACATACCCCATCGGCCCCATGCTGAACTGTCCCTCGCAATCGGCGCTTCTCGAAATCATCGTGTGATTGCCCGAAACGCCGCCGACACGGCATTCATAGACCATCACGGTGTCGTTGGCGGGCTCGCGGAGAATCCGCCACGATCGTTCGACATTAAACCCGGACGGAAGCTGACGCGTCGTAATCCAGTGCATTCCCGCGCTGTTCGAGGCCCGATACATCCGCGCGTATGGCAGATCCTCGAATCCGCAGCTCGGGAATCCGTTCGCCACGCCCGATCGATTCGCAAATGCATACGTCGTCCACGCGGGCTTGGCGGGATTGGGATGACCGCCGCTCGAACTGCTCCACAAACCGCATCCCAGACCGTCTTTCAATTCGACCGGATGATCGACGAGGCGGTGATAGATAAAACTTTCAATCCCCGGCGTGCCGAGAATGTTGCGGAACGCCTGGCAAAGCTGTGTATTCTGTTTGGCCTGCATCGCATCCCCGACGCCGTTAATCCCGTTTTCGGTCAGCTGGATTTCCCACGCATGCGGATTGTTCGGGTAGTTCTTTCGCAGCCATCCCGCGAGAACGCCGATGTTTCCGAACGTGATTCTGCCCGTGTTGCCGAGATCGTTGGGGCCGAAATCGGGGCTTAACAAATTGGACGGATACGAATGGTAGGCAATCCGCCACTCGCGATTCCCCAGTTTCGGTATCAGGCTCTTTAAAAATTTCTCGCCAGCAGCCGACGGATACTGCGCATTCATTTCATCATGTGTCCAGAAATGCTGGAGCGAAATCAGGACTTTGGCATTCTTCTGTTCTTTTCTCGCGGCATCGTAGGCGGCATTGTAGCTTTCGGCATAGATCGACGTCCACGTGTCGAGATTGCAGTTGCCCTTCGTGCATCCGTAATTGAACCAAGATGTCGAGTTCACCTCGTTGTGAATGACGAAATCGGCAATCCTGCCGTGCCCGTTTTCGCCGTTGAAGTAATTGGCGAGAAATCCGACAAAACGGCCGTAGTGCTGAGAACCTTCGGTGGTGGGGGCACAGAAATAGGGGATCATGAC
>JAZODZ010000155.1:0-3309 GCA_045597285.1 Myxococcota bacterium | reverse complement strand
CCATTGGGCGAGGGGATTTGGGTTCGCTTACGCTCACCCGTTTGCGAACATAAGATTATTCACTTTTTATAGGCTTTACCTATCCGCTATTTGATTCTAAGAGAACACATCAGCGCCCTGACGCAATGTTTCAGCCCGGGGTGAGCGCGTAGCGCGCCGGGGAAAACTTTTTCCCCTCTTCTTTGGAGAGGGGGCAGGGGGTGAGGCCCAAAAAACTCAGAAATAATGCACGTTAAAAGCGATCATCATCATGTTGCACGTTGCATGGCAGAGAATTGGGGCGACGAGGCCGCCGGTTTTGTGGCGTAGCGTGCCGAAAAGGATCCCGGGAAAGAACGTGAGCAGGCGCGTGATATTGCCCGACGGAAGATGGACAAGGGCAAAACAGAGGCTTGCTGTGGCGATGGCGCAGATCGGCGCAATTTTTTGCGTGGCCTGGCGGCCTTGAAAATACTTGAGAAACGCCGTCTGAAGATAACCGCGATAGAAAAACTCTTCGGGGAGTGCGACGGCCAGAATCTGAACAAGCGCCTGGTAATAAATCGGTGAATCGAGTCGATCGTAGTTGCCCCAGTCGAAATGAAACGACATGCCGAGGAACTCGGTTCGAAGCCAGTGATTTCCCAATGCAACGGGAATGAGCAATGCCGCGATGACGGCGATGGCGATGAGAAATTCCTTCTTCGACCACTCGAGTACAATGCCAGCTTCCTTTTCATCGCGGGGATGCAGCCGCCGAACTTCGAGTATCGGGAGACCTATGAGCGCAAATATGGCGGCAAACCATGCGATATCTGCAACCGGCGAACCCATGGGCTGCACGAGAGCACAGACGGCAGTCAATGCGAATGTGATGATGTAAAGGATAATCGGCATGGGGTGTGGGAATTAGGAATTAGCAATTAGCAATTAGCAGTTAGCAATAGCGGGAGGGGGGAAGTGGGAGTTAACAATTTGGAAGCGGGGATGGGTGAGTGGGGAATCCCTCTTACCCCATGTTCAGCTTGCGTGTTTGATTCCATGATGTTTTCCGAAGGCATTTCGTATGGGTATGGCTTGGGGCTGTACTCAATGGTTTTATACTGCATCTCTCCTTTTCTTTTCTTTTCAAATAATCGATAGCAAACACATTCTGTCAGAATGGTTTGAAGCATGGTTTCTGCGTCTTCAAGTTTTGATTTAAGATTATAATTGTTTTGTTCCATCTTCTAGTCTCCCTCACTCCACGCCTAGCGCCTTAAACACCGCGTCTTCGGCGCTGCTGTAAAAAATGAGATTAAAGCAACCGAGCAACTCTGGTGGAACAGTGCCGATGTCTGCCGCTGAAGTAAGGGGCAGAAGGACTTTTTTGGCACCGCTGTCGAGACAGACTTGCAGAGCATTCGCCAGCTCTTCGACCTTGATCATCGTACCACTGATGCTGATTTCACCCAGAGCTGCCATAGAGCTCAGGGTTGGTTTGCCGAGGGCGATGGAACACAAGGCAATCAGCGTTGGGAGTGCCAGCTTGCCAGTCATTCCGATGCCCTGTAAATCCTGGTAATTGATGATGTAATCCTTGGTGGTCGTGCTGATAGAACGACTAATTCTGTTTCCATTTGCTTTCAGGTAGTTGAAAGCTGTGTTGGAGGATTCCTTTGCCTCTCGGTCGGTACCGATGCCCGTTCGTTCAAATTTCCCGTTACCAGGAAGCATCTGGCTTTCCAGACGGAAGACGCCGATCATGCCAGACTTGCCATGACTGACGGTATAGATCTGCCCGGGATTGCACAATCCTTCTGGAATCAGCTTGCCGCCGCCTTGCTCGGGGACAGAGACGAAATGCTCCTCAAAGGTTTCGTTGTCTATGTACGAGAAATTCACGTCATAGAACTCCATACCGCCCAGCTTCTTTAGCTGTTCTTTGACACGGCGGCGCATCTCCAATGATAGCTTCAGGATTTCTTCCAACTGTTCTTTTGTGTATTCGCCATCCGGGTACAGCAGTTTGATGAAGCCACCAACCATCTTGCGTACAGCAATGGTATCGCGTTGGTTCAGATTCTTGCCGAGTCGATAGTAGTGATCCAAAGCATCGCCGTATTGTTCCTTGCGCAGTTCTCGGATAAACTCTGCCAGATAGTCTGTGATGAAGCCGTAATCATTCGTAAAATGCTCCGGGCGGAATTTCGGAATCTCCCAACCAGGGATATAGCAGTGCATACGGTCGAGGAATGCAGTATCGGTGCCCATCTCGGGCGGAAACGGGTCGAACAGGCTGCTGGTCTTTAAGAGTACGTCCACGCTCTGATTGATGTTGCCGACGAAAACCATCGAAGCACTGGCGGCTTTTTCTTCCTTGCCACGGGCAAAAGAACCAGACGCCATGTAGTCCTTCATGATCTGGACACCGTCTTTGTCCTTGAAGTTGATGCCAGCCACCTCGTCGAAAGCCACACAATCCCAAAGCCCAACGAGCCCAACCTGCTTGCGTGCCATATTATAAAACAGGTTTGCCACCGTCGTTTGCCCACCGGAAACGAGAATGCTGTTGGGCGAAATCTCTTTGAACAGATGGGATTTGCCCGTACTCCTTGGCCCAAGTTCACATAGATTGAAGTTGTTCTCCACCAACGGAATCATACGCGCCAGCAAAAGCCATTTTTCGCGGATGGACAGCGTATCCGGTTCCATGCCGATAGAGCGAAGCATCACGTCCATCCATTCTTCCTTGGTAAACGCTTTCCGGCCTTGCATGAGCTCATTGATGTCCACATGGGGCATCTGAATAGGCGTCAGCTTACGAATTTGGATGGGATTGCCGTTATTCTTCTCTTCCTCGATGTACTCGTAATCGAGCTGCACAATGCACCAGATACCGCCGCAAAGCAGCCGGTCGTATTTCTCTGGGTATTCATCGGAAATCGGCACGGTTTTGAGCCCCAGATTGGAGAACTCTGCTTCATAGACATCGCGCTTGATGTTCAGGCAGACTGTGATTTTGTCGATGACGGTAAAACTGCCACGGGAACGCAGAACAGAGAGGATTTTCTGTGCCTCATCCGGGCGCACGAAGTTATCGGCCAAAATACGCTTCACATGCTCGACGCCTTGTTCGATGACTTCCTCGTCGTCGGAGCTGCAATATTGCCCAAGAAGGAATTCCAGGACGTAAACCGGCACATTCGCCCCTTCCTTGATTTTCTTCGTGAGGTCTTTGCGGACAATCTTGCCGTCAAAGTGTTCGCGGAGTTTACCCTTAATGATTTCGCGTGAATCCGTGGTATCTTGCGTGTTTGAATCCATGATGTTTTCCGAAGGCATTTCGTA
>JAZODZ010000154.1:0-5512 GCA_045597285.1 Myxococcota bacterium | reverse complement strand
TTCCCGCCCGCCAGCCGCCGCCTAGCCCAACAAACGTGCGGCCTGGCACACCACCCCCTTTCCGCGTTCAAGCCGCGTAAAAAATGAGTGTCCAGAATGTGCCCGGCATGTGCAACCCGCAGGCTGCTGTACCCGCGTCCGGATACAGCGCCCGCATTCCCTGACCACGGGGCAGACCGCACGATATGTCATGGTCGTAGTAAACCCTTATGTGAAGCCGGAATGGAACATTTTTCCCTCCTCGTGTCGAGTGTTGCGCCAATGCAAACACACAAGATGATGACATCAAAAAAAAATTGTGACACTTGGGGGTGCATTTTTTTTAATTTTTTTCAGAAAGCGATGTGAGGAGTTCGTTTCGACCGCGAAAAATAAGGCTTTGTGTTGCGCCCCTTCAGGGCGCTGATATGCGGGAATACCTGTTACCCGGGGTTACGCGCTACGCGCTCACCCCGGGCTGAGACATTGCGCCCATTCAGGGCGCTGATGAATTCTCTTAGAATCAAATAGCGGATAGGTAAAGCCTGTGTAAAAAGTGAATAAACCTATGTGTAGCAAACGGGTGAGCGTAAGCGAACCCATTTCCCTCTCCCATTGGGAGAGGGTGCCGCGTAGCGGTGGGTGAGGTCTGAATAGTTACGCCCCCTGAACAAGTAAAAAAAACACATACAAATTACCAATTGGCGCATAAATCAGTTATAAAGTACGATTGGTTTGACCCAATCGGAGGATGGCATGCAGAAACTGTGGCTTATATTACCGCTTTGCGGAATTGTTCTGATGGGCTGTGAAGACAGCCATGAGACCGAGGAACCTTGTGACAAAGAATGTGGTCACGGTTCGTGCTATATGCAGGTAACGCAGGAAGCCTGTATGTGCAACGACGGATACTTAAAAGATGCCGATGGGGCCTGTACGATTCCCAAAGCTCCCGTGCTCGAAGTCGTGTCGAAACCGCAGGTCAAAGACAACGTCGTTACGTTTGATGTCCGCCTGGTGGATGGCGCGGGTGTCGCCCAATCGCCCAAAATCGTGATTTCGCGCAACGGTTCCGCACTTAATTTTGAACAGAAAGGCCTCACAGTCTCGGTATCCGACAACATCGGCTCGACGCGGAAAGCTTCCTATACGATTTCCCTCACGTCGAGCAATGGCGTCGAAGTCCCCACGCTTTTCATTCCCGTTTGGAACGAAGAAACCAAATTCGACTGGCGCGACGGCGTCCTCTATTTCGCCTTTATCGACCGATTCAACAACGGCAACCCCGCCAACGACAACAAGCTGAACATCCAGTATGACTGGTATGGCGGCGATTTTGCCGGTCTCAAGGCAAAAGTGGAAAGCAACTATTTCACCGACCTGGGCGTCAACGTCCTCTGGATTTCGTCGATCAGCATGAACACGCAGAAGGCTGCCGGAAAGTCATGCGGCTATCACTCCTACTGGCCCATCACGACGGGCTATTCCGACAAAACAGCCAGTATGTTCGAGGGTGCCAGCTCCAACGGCGTTCCTATCACGCCGATCGAGCCGCACTTCGGCACAATGGAAGAACTCAAGGAACTCGTCAAGGCCTGTCACGACCGCGGCATTCGCGTCCTCGTGGACTTTGCCGCCAACCACGTCGCCGATGACAGCCCCGTTTTCCTGCAGCATCCCGAATGGTTCAACTACTCCGATTATCAGGATCGCGACTCGATTTTGTGCGAAGGCCCGACAGAGAACGGAGAATTATCACAGAAAAACTGGGACAGAATCCCCGAAACGTGCTGGTTCAGCGACAACCTGCCCGATTTCAACTACGAAATCCCAGAGGTGCGGCAGTTTACCCTCGAACATGCTCGCTGGCTCATTCGCACCACCGATATCGACGGCTTCCGCCTCGATGCCGTCAAGCACATGCCCATCCAGTTTATCAAAGAACTTCGTTCCAGTATCGACGAGATGTTCACGGGGTCAGACGAAATCTTCTATATCGTCGGCGAAACCTTCGATGGCGAGTGGAAGATCAAGCAGTATATTGGGGACGACATGCTACACGGCCAGTTCGATTTCCCGCTCTATAACACGCTCCGCGGCACGATCATGAACGGTGACGGCAAGTTCTGGGATCTCAAAGACTTCGTGCCGAATAACGACAAGACTTACGGCAACGCGCTGATGAGCACCTTCCTGGGCAACCACGATGTCGCCCGTGCCATCTCGCATATCCATCACGACAGCGAACTCAAATACCAGGAGAATCCCGAAGTCACCGACACCTGGGCATACCGCCAGCTCCGGCTCGCATGGGTCTTTTTGCTGACGAGCCCAATGCTGCCCATGATTTATTACGGCGACGAATACGGCCTCGAAGGCGCCAACGATCCCGACAATCGCCGCATGATGGAATTCGACAACCAGCTCAACGACGAACAGCGCAAAACCATCGAACTCGTCCGGAAACTCGGCACGCTCCGGCATAAACATCCGGCCCTGTGGCGCGGTACACGGCAGAATATCGATGCCTACGCACGGGCTTATACCTACCTCATGAAAGACGAAAAAGAGACCATCCTCGTCGGCATCTGCGACGCAGACGAAGATCAGACGTTCACAGTCAATGAGGGCAGCAAGGGCTGGATCGATCTGCTCGACGAATCGAACACGATCACCGACACGACGAGCGTCACGCTCAATTACAACCGCCAGATCATCGTTTGGAAACTTAAAGATTAACAACCGTCACGGCATCACGACACCGTTTCAAATTCAGTCTCTAGCAGCATCGTAAGGAGCCTCAAATATGAAGCTATTGAGCAAATTAGCCATTGCATCGGCACTCCTCCTGGCATCGGCCGGAACGATTTCATGTGATGAACACAATTCCTCTCAAACACATCAGACCTGTGTTGGCGATGAATGTGAAGATCAAGGTGCCCCCTATACCACCGACTGCCCAACGCGTGTTTATGGCGCTTGTACGCTCGCACCGTCATTTCAGGGCATGAAAGGAGATGCTCTTTACGACATCCTG
The DNA here is from genome assembly GCA_045597285.1 of Myxococcota bacterium. Lineage (GTDB taxonomy): Bacteria > Myxococcota_A > Bradymonadia > UBA4248 > UBA4248 > UBA4248. The sequence continues at coordinate 2,496 of JAZODZ010000154.1, read as the reverse complement.
GGGCCGACGATCACGGACAAAGGCGTCAACTTTGCCGTCTACGCTAAAAATGCGATGCGCGTGGAAGTCCTGATATTTGATACGAACAATCCCGACACGGATCAGCCTGTCACTCGAATCCCGATGACCAAAGACAAGGAAAGCGGCATCTGGACGCAGTTCGTGTACGGTATCGGCGTCGGAACGCATTACGGCTATATCGCGTTTGGCCCCAACTGGCCTTATACCGAAGATTTCAAACCGGGCACTCCAAAGGGATTTATCACCGACTGTGACGAAGAAGGAAACCGCTACAACCCGAACAAATTGTTGCTCGATCCGTATGCTCGCCGTATCAGCCATGATTTCGACTGGTACAGCGGCGGCAATCCCGCATCCGGTTCAGCCCGCGCCATTTCCGACTGGAAAGGTGCCGCCAAATCCGTCGTCATCAAGAGCGAATACGAGTGGAGCGAAAACGAAAAGATTTGGCGCGAAAACCGTATGAAAGGCGACGAGTTTGAGGGGCATGCGCAAAGCGACGTGATCTACTACGAAGCCCATCCCAAAGGGTTCACGATGCGGGCACTCGATGTCCAAAATCCCGGAACGTGGAAAGGCATTGGCGAAAAAGCGCCTTACCTCAAGGAACTCGGCGTCACGGCACTCGAACTCCTGCCGGTCGCGGAAAAGCCGGATGACGGCGGTTACTGGGGCTATAACACGATCGCATTCTTTGCGCCCGAACAACGTTTTGCCACGGCCAACAACCAAAAAAGAACGAACGGCGTTCACGACGAGTTCAAGGAAATGGTCGACAAACTCCACCAAAACGGCATCGAAGTCATTCTCGACGTCGTCTATAACCACACCGGTGAAGGCGGTTTTTGGAGAAGCAAAGTCCAGGATCCCGCCAATTCCTACGGCTCACAGGCGGATTTTGACGACAAGACGGCCCTCACGATCTATTCATTCCGCGGCCTCGATAACAAAAATTATTACCACCTCAAAAAAGACTCGAACGGCAAGCGAAATCAGGTCTACGTCGATGAACCCGGCGTCGGCAACCAGTTCCGGTGCAACAATGCCCCGGGCAGACGCCTCATTCTCGACAACCTCCGATTCTGGGTCGAAGAAATGCACGTCGACGGCTTCCGGTTTGACCTCGCGCCGGCTCTGGGCGTACACGAAGATTGGGTCACGGATGACGGCGACACGCGTGAAAACAACGGCGTTGCATGGATGCAGGAAAGCAACGCGACCGTCCTCCAGGATATCGTCGATGATCCCATCCTGAACAAATACCACACGCGTCTCGTCGCAGAACCCTGGGGCGGCTATTACGTCAACGGATGTTTCCCCAAATCACAGACAGACGATACCAAAGGCTGGGGTGAGTGGAATGGCCGTTTTCGCGACATGATGCGCGATTTCGTCAATAACGACGGCGTCAAGCTGAACAAAGAGGAAAATCTCGCCCCCGACTGGCAACGCCATATCAACCTCGGCAACCTCCTCACGGGTTCGAGCAATATGTTCAAGGACAGCAACGGCCGCAAGCCGTACCATTCGGTGAACGTGATCACAGTGCACGACGGTTTTACCCTCTACGATGTCGAAAGCTATTGGCAGAAGAATAACCTGTGCAGCATGCTGAATCCGCTCTGCTGCAGCGATCCTTACAACGCCTTCTGCAAGACGGACAACGGCTCGACGGACAACCGTTCGCGCAACTGGTGTCAGAAAGACTGCGGCGACAACGGCTGCAACGAGAACAAGGATTCTCAGGGAATGTGCGGGGATGCCTATCACGAGGAGCTGAAACGCCAGATGATCCGCAACCTGTTCACGCTCCTGATGATCAGCAACGGAACGCCGTTGATTCTGGGTGGCGACGAATATATGCGGACGCAGTACGGCAACAACGACGCGTATTCGGACAGTGCCGACAACGAATGGAACTGGTTCCGCTGGGGTGACTGGACATCGAACAAAGCGAACGTGCGCATGCACGACTTCGTGCGCGATCTGATCAAGATCCGCAAGCAGTACAAAGAATTCCTCGCGCTGAATGAGTACAGCACACCCGTGCAGTGGTGGTGGCCGGATGGCTGCGGCAACGTCGAGAGCGGATGCTGGGACGGCAAAGCCGTGGGTATGTATTATCCCGCCACAGAAAAGACAAAAGCTCTCTATGTGATGATCAACATGGAAAACGATGACCGCGTATTCCATCTCCCCGAAGGCTCGTGGTCGATTCTGCTCGACACGCAGCGCTATTACGACTCGGATGAGTATCTGAAGGGCGAGGGAATTGACGATAGCACGACGAACAACATCTGGCTCAACGGCAATAATTCGGCGTCAGGGACGTACGGCGTGAAGGGGCACTCGATCGTCATTGCGACGATATAACGGGGGCGGAAAGATTATCGAACGGAAACGAGAGGGGAGCGGCGTATGCGCGCAGCCACGCAGTGGCGAGCACATAGACGCGCGGGGGGACATTTCCCCCCG
>JAZODZ010000153.1:0-2753 GCA_045597285.1 Myxococcota bacterium | reverse complement strand
ATACGCGGCATCTTGTATATATTGGCATCTTGTATATATTGGCATCTTGTATATATTGGCATCTTGTATATATTGGCATCTTGTATATATTGGCATCTTGTATATATTGACATCTTGTATATATTGACATCTTGTATATATTGGCATCTTGTATGTTATTCGTATTAATCAAGAATACCATTGCACTTGATTAATAGCAGGCGTTTTGCTAGACTAATAAATAAGTTTCGGATTAACTATGCTGCCAGCAAATGAGCATCAGATGTCACCCGGATAAAAATAGAAGGAGTTATCAAATGTTGAAAGACGATAAGGACATTCATTCCTCCATGACTGCGTGTTTGCCAAGTAGTAAAGCTGGCAAAGGTCATCACGCATTCAATCAATGCGCCCTTGTGGCGATTGTGAGTCTCTTGTTGACAGTGACAGGTTGTGGGGGGAGCAGTTCTTCGAATGGCGATGGGGACAAATGCAAGACGGGGTGTTCCGGAACCAAGTTTGTGGACTGCGAAGCGGGAACAGAAGAAAACTGTGAATACGGCTGCTCGGATAATATCTGTCACCACGAGCCCTCGGGGTGTACGCCGGGATCGGAATCCTGTGCGGACAACGTACACACCACGTGTTCATCGACCGGGATTCTCAATACAGAGACATGCCCTTATGGCTGTAACGGTAGCGAGTGTGCTTCCAAGCAAACATCGCAGGCTCAACCGTGCAAAGGGGTGGTGTGCGCGAATGGTGGACAGTGTGACCGCGGAATCTGCGTGACCGATGACATGAAGAATGTCAAGGAAGGGGACGCCTGCGACGAATGGTTTCAGGGATTTTGCAGCGGTAATCAGCGCGTCACATGTGACTACGGAAAAATCCATTATACCGACTGCACGGATGCGGGCGGATGTGCCATGAGCAAAGACAAACAGGAATACTGCGGTGGCGAGACGTATCTCTTCCCGACGTGCCGAAAGGACGGCCCGCAGTGTCTCAATATCGACAAAAATGGCTACTGTGCCATCGAGAACAACCAGGGCAATACGGAAGCCCATGCCTACAGCATCGTGTGCTGGGAAAACACAGACGGCACGTACTCCGGAAACCGTATGAGCGACAGCTATGTGCTGTGTACGTTGGGATGCAACCTCGACAAGACCGGCTGCCTTTCGCGCTGTGAGCAGAATGACACGCTGCATCTCTATAACGATACGATCCAGTACTGCGCCAACAATGCGGATATTTGTGTGACGCTGGATGGCGAGGGAACGTGCGGTGAACCGTGCCATCAAAAAGGACTTGAAGCGCAGCAATGTTTCGGCAACAACGCCAGACACCGCGTTTGCAGCACCGATGACAACGGAAAACTCTACTTTCAGGATAGGATCTGCGTCTGTGACCACGGTTGCGAGGATTCGACTGGATTGTGTAAAAAAATCGTCTCCGACGAATACCAGGCGTGTGATTGGAATACATTCAAACAGCGGTGCGACGGTAAGATTCGCGTGGCGTGTGTCGGGGGCCGCGTGAGAGCAGAAGAATGCAGCGAGACGTGTGAAACATTTCACGGTACTGCGTTTTGTCCGTCGCATATCTGTTCAAGTACGGAGAGCTATAAGTGCTCAGACCACGACCACATCAAATATACCAAATGCGCCCCTGCAGACAGCGGCCGTCTGATTCCTGTACAGTCCTTTAATATTGAGTGTTCGTCACTTTGCGACTATGAATCCAACAGTTGCGATTGCAAAGAGACGGATGCGAACTGTGTGAACGCCGAGTGGTGCGGACTTACCTATACATCAGAGTCAGTGGATCCTAATGGTGAGCTTGAAGCATATATACAGGTGTATGCGCCTGGAATTACTGGAGCCAACGGAACGCATGACGATTTGGGAGTGTACTTTTCGTATATCGAACTTGAAAACGCCGACTATGGGTGTAATAGTAAAATGATTTCCATAAGAGCACAAAGAAACCCCGAATTTCATGGTGAGGGTTCTAATGCGAATGACGAGTATTTTGTGCGTGTTCCGTTGCAAACGAATAAAAATACTACAGTTTTGAGGGTTGGAGCTTATAGTCGTTCTGCTATTTCAAGTCGAACACTGAAGTGCGATAGTAAGAATAATGAAAAAATCTCTTGTGATCTCTATGGTGGAAAAGTGTGCTCTAATAATTCAATCGCGTCGAATTGTTACCCATTAGATATTGTGAATGTTAATGTCCCAAAAGCAGAGTGGTGCAAAGCTGTTTATGATCAGTTTACAGAGTCCTATTATGTCGAATTTTATATACCAGGTATTACGGGAAAACAAAGAAAAGATGTTACGCGCGGTAGTAATATTTCTGTAGTGTTTCAAAAAACAAATGGTAGTTCGAGTGTTGCAGATATAAATTCTAAATTTGATGAGTATTATGATACTAATAATGATGAGTTTATGGTAAAATCTGGAAGTGGATGTGAAGAAGGATATTTCAAAATTCAATATAACGGTGTAGGTAGTGTAAAGTGTGGCATCAATGGCATCTTTACAGTTGACGAAGATAGTCAATATATAGGGAATTGTTCTCACTAGTCTGTTTTTCTCAAAGGGCAACCTGTGGCTGAACAGTTACGAAAAGGGGCGCCACATCGGCGTCACCGAAAAGAAAACGGATATCATCAACTAATATTTCTTGTTCTGCCGGTTTTCGACGCCCTGCACAAGAAAAGATAACGGGTGCGCGGGCTATCGGCGTTCCGCCGATACGCCCTT
>JAZODZ010000152.1:0-1843 GCA_045597285.1 Myxococcota bacterium | reverse complement strand
AGGTAACTTCCGATACGACCGAACACCAGTTCTTCAAAGCGAACGACAGTATAAACTATTTCATTATCAGGATGCAGAATCCATCAAGCCGTCTGTCGCACAGCTCAAAAAATTGCAACAGGATTATGCCAATTATATCTTTGCGCTTACGATGGGGACGGGTAAAACCATCCTGATGGCGGTTTGCATATTTTATGAATTTTTGCTCGCCAATAAATACCCACAAGATGAACTGTACTGTCATAATGTGCTTGTCCTTGCACCTGATACGACTGTTCGCGAATCTTTGCGTGAAATCATGACGTTCGACAAATCGAAAGTATTTGCGCCGAGCTATGCTAAAATTCTTGATACAAAACTTCGGTTCCATTTTCTCGAAGGGGATGGCATATCGCTCAATACGCTCGATGGTTCGGATTTCAATATTATCATTGCAAATTCACAAAAGATTATTTTGAAGCGAAAAAACAAAGCCGATGACGCACAGACCCTATTATTTAAGGATGACAAATATGCCGAAGCGGTTCAAAATGATCCAAATGCGGATTTGTATGAAATCGAAGACGAAAAGGAACTGACGGCAAATCAACGCTATAAAAAGCTTTCACGTCTTACACAGCTTGGTATCTATGTCGATGAGGCACATCATGCGTTTGGGAAAGCACTCGCCAATGATATGACCGATCGCAAAGCAAAGACGAGCCTGCGCCTTACGATAGATCACCTCGCCAATGAACTGAATCAAGCCGGCACGAAAGTCGTTGCGTGTTATAATTATACGGGCACGCCTTATGCCGACAATCGTCTCATGCCTGAGGTCGTCTATGCGTATGGTCTTAAAGAAGCCATCGATAACCGCTATCTCAAAGAAGCGAACATTATAGATTACGATAATGTAAAATCGAATGAGTTTGTGCATGCGGTTGTCGATGAATTTTTGAAAAAGCACCGCAATAAAAATGGCGAATTTACACGATATGAAAACATGCTGCCCAAGCTGGCGTTCTTTGCTTCGACGATTGATGAATTACAAAAAGAGCTGAGGCCAGCACTCGAAAAGGCTTTGATGGAGGCGGGAATTTCGCTTGATACGATTCTGGTCAATGTCGGTGACGATAAACTCACCAAAACCGATGATCTGCGCGAATTCAAGCTGCTCGATACCCCTGAATCGACAAAACAATTCATTTTGCTCGTGGGTAAAGGCAAGGAAGGATGGAACTGTAGATCATTGTTTGGCGTATCCCTGTTTAGAAAACCTGACAGCACGATATTTGTTTTGCAAGCCACCATGCGGTGTTTGCGTTCGATTACGAATATCCAGCAGACTGGCCAGATATTCTTATCTACCGAAAATTTGGGTATTCTTCAAAACGAACTTCAGGAAAACTACAGAATGTCTGTGGATGAATTGCGTGTGAAGAAATCCGGTGAAAAGAAGATGCGCCGAATCTACGTGAGGAAAGTCGTTGAAGTCAAGGTGATTGAACAGATACCTGAATTCAAAACAACGGCATTGAATCCTCAGTCATACATGATTTTTGATGCACAATACGACCCCAAGAAATATATCAAAACAAAGAGTGAACGTTCTATTCACGATGTGCAGGGAGAATCGGAGCGCGAAATTCTGTCATCCAAAGAACAGCGGAAATTCACGCGATATAGTCTCATTGCTGAACTTTCGATGTATCTGACGCAGCACATTAAAAATGATGATGAAACACTAACCATTCGGCATTCTCCCACGGATCTTGAATCTTTGTTGGAACGTTCTCAGGATGGCTTGAATGTTATTTTAGAAAAAGTTAATCAAAATAACGATGTGCTTTATGATTATTTG
>JAZODZ010000151.1:0-2418 GCA_045597285.1 Myxococcota bacterium | reverse complement strand
TACCGACACCGGTGGGGCCGGCAAACAGGAAACACGCGACGGGCTTGTTGGGAGCGCGTATGCCGGCACGAGAGAGCTTGACGAGTTTGACGACCGATTCGATGGCAGGATCCTGCCCGAAAATGACTTCCTTGAGTTTCGATTCGGCGTGCAAGAGCTGGTTGGATTCATCGGCAGATACGTGCAAATCGGGGATGCGTGCGATATTGCCGACGATGGCCTCGATCTGGGGAACATCGATCGTGGCGAGTTGTTCGCCAACGGGTTTCGTCCGGTTCGCGGCACCGGCTTCGTCGATGACGTCGATGGCTTTGTCCGGAAAACGCTTGTCCGGCATGAAGCGTCCCGTGAGTTTGACCGTCTCGTCGAGCGCTTCCTGGGTGTATTTCACCTTGTGGAATTCTTCGTAATGCGGCGCGATTTCGTGCATGATGAGGCGCGTCGTGGCCTCATCGGGTTCCTCGATGTCGAGCTTGTGAAAACGGCGGAGTAGGGCTGTGTCAGAGGCCAGGACACGGCGGTAATCGTCGTAGGTCGTCGTTCCGATGAGGCGCATCGTGCCTTTGGCGAGTTCGGGTTTGAGGAGTGCCAGAATTTCCTGGGAGCCGGTTCCCTTGTCGGTACCGGCTGCGCTGTGGAGTTCGTCGATAAAGAGGATGGAACCCGGGCGCTTTTTGACATATTTGATTATCGATTTGAGGCGCGATTCCATCTCGCCACGGAATTTTGTGCCAGCCATCAGAGAGGGGATGTCGATGCCGAATATTTCTGCGCCGCGCAAGTCGTTGGGAACTTCGTCGCGGGCGATTTTTCGAGCCAGCCCTTCGACGATGGCGGTTTTCCCCACGCCAGCCTCGCCGATGATAAGGACGTTGCATTTCGTGCGTCTCAGAAGCGCCTGGCAGCATATTCCGATTTCGCGATCGCGGCCCACGACGGGATCGATCTTGCCGTTTTTGGCCAATGTGACGAGTTTGGTGAGGTAATCTTTGATCCTCGAAAATGCGACGCTTTTGTTGTCATCGGCATCCCGATCAAAGCCAGGCCCCATCATGTCTTCGCCAAGCTCAATGTCTTCTTCGTCGTCATCCGGGACATCGGAATCGTCGTCCGAATCGTCGTCCATTTCGTCACCATGATCGACGATAAACCTCGTATGTTTTTGATCTGTATTGGGATTTTCTGAAGCCCAACGCATGATGTCGAGTTGTCTGACGTTGCCTGCCTTGAAAATTTTGTAAATGAAAGAGTCTTTTTCCCCAAGCATTTGGACGAGGAAATCGATTTCTCTCGGGAACGGACGGCCCGAGTTGAGGGCTTGCAGGACGACGACGGAAATCAGATTTTTGAGCGCGAGCGTGGGCAAGCCGAGCGGGCTCTCGGTGTCGGATTCGTCTGCTTTCTCGACGGCTTCCGAAAAGAAACGCTCTAGCTGGGCCTGGACGAATTCGACCGGTACCTCCAAATCGTTGAGCGCGCGCGTGAGTTCTTTGGTTTTGATGAGCACAAAGAGAAGGTGTTCCGTGGTGGTGTAGAGGTTGCGCCGTTTAATGGCTTCCTGACGTGCCTGTTCGATGAGGGATTCGAGCTGATGTGGTTCCATTGAAAAATCCTTTATGCCTCAATGCCTGCGCGGAGAGGATAACCGGCGAGTTCGGCCATTTGATGAACCTGCGCAACTTTCATTTCTGCAATTTCTTTGGGGTATGTACCGGCCACACCTCTGCCTTTTCGATGCACGTTCATCGTGATTTGTTTTGCTTCGTCTTCAGATTTTCTAAAGATACTCATCAGGACATGGATCACGAAATCGAAGGTGGAATAATCGTCATTGTACAAAATGACGCGGAACATGGGGATTTGGATGTCGAGGACATCGACATCGCTGTCGATACTGTGATTTGACTGGTTTTGACTTGACATAATCTGAGCAAAATGAAGCCGACCGGAAGGGTCGGCGAGGATTATTGCAATGGATAGGGACTTTTGGGGCCTCACCCCCTCTGTCGCCGTTGGCGACATCTCCCCCTCTCCAAAGGAGAGGGGGAGAAAAAATTGGGAAATATGTCTTTTAATTATTTAGGAATGCAAACATTATCTTCGTTGCAAGTGAATGAAGACGGGCATTTTTTGTTGTTAGAGCAGTTCTGAAGATCGAGCTGTCGTTTGCTTGCGCCGTTGACGCCGGGGGTACCGGATTCTTCTGCGCCACCGATACCGCCTGAACCGCCTGAACCGCCTCGGGCGATGTCATCGGAATAGATGAATGTATTGGACTGGACGAGCGAACTCGTGGTGGCATTGAAGCCGAGGATATCGAAGGATGGGCCGCCTGCGCCGCCGCCGCCGCCACCACCACGACCGCCGGAACCGCCGTTTCCACCGCGGCCGGCTCTGGTCGAATACCAGCTTCCTGCA
>JAZODZ010000150.1:0-2899 GCA_045597285.1 Myxococcota bacterium | reverse complement strand
GTGCATATCAAAGTATCGTAGATGGCGAAAGTGATATCATATTTGTCGCGGGCCCCAGTGAGGAACAGGAAAAATATGCGGAAGAAAAAGGGGTTAAATTAATATATACGCCGATTGGACGCGAAGCATTTGTATTTTTCGTACATCCGGATAACCCCATCGATGGACTCACCGTGGATGAAATTCGCAACATCTATGCAGGCAAAACGACTCAGTGGGCTCAGTTGGGGACAAACGGCCTGGGGCGCATTCTCGCCTACCAGCAGGAAGAAGGCAACGGTAGCCAGACTGCGCTTAAACGTTTTGTCATGAAGGACACACCGCTGATGCCCGCAGACAGGGAAACACACGTCGACGGCATGGGCGGCATGATAGAAGTCGTTTCCACTTATAAGAACCATAAAAATGCCCTCGGATTTTCATTCCGTTTCTATTGCACCGAACTGATGAATAATTTTAATGTAAAACTCCTGTCTGTGAATGGAATTGCGCCAACGATAGAAAACATTGAAAATGGCACCTATCCTCTGGCATCCAGTTTTTATGCAGTCACACGAAGCGATGCCAGTGAGAATACACGGGCACTCGTAGACTGGATTGTCAGTCCACAAGGACAGGCATTGATTAGAAAAACCGGCTATTCGCCGGTTGGAACAGCGAAGTGAGCGAGCTCATCGTGATTTAAACGCTTTCTTTGCTTTCTCTTGAATGAAGGCCGAGAATAGAATAATGGCGGCTACAGCAATCAACACAATGGCCATCATCGGACGAAACGGCATCCAAACGATAGCGGAAAAGATCAGCAAATAAGAAACACTCATACGAATTATACTTAACAGACCCCATTCAGAATTATCATCCTTATCACCATTGAGCAGTAAACGCACAAAGGAAAGACGCTCGATTAGCCAGTCCCATGGCAGGAAGAAAAATGTAATCATCACAACCACTCCGCCGATAATCCCGATGATAATTGCGCCCGTCGAGACATTGTCCAGCAATTCATCGAACATCTCCTCTTTGCTCACCTTCCCGGGAACGGCCAGGGCGAGATTTACATTCTGGCGTTCCTCATCCAACCGATACTTGTCAAATGTATCGCCCTTCACCTTGGCAATGATGCTCATATCAGTCACCGGAATCATCGTCAGCTTAACCTTGACATCTCCCACTCTCGGTCTGTCGGGATCATTGCCGATATAAAGCCCATACGGTGTAAGATGCAGTTCATTTATATCGATATCCCATATTCTGGCGAGCGTCTCTTGTTTTTGCAAGGAGATTGCTGGCTCAAAGGGTTCAGAATGATGCATGGCGGTTATCAGTAGTTCAGGCAGACGATAAGCGCCAAACCCGACATTATCTGCTACCAGTTCTGTATTTTTAATGACACAATGTGGCGATCTGGCATCGTCTACGCCGTATCCTCTCTTTGTGTTGTATGAAGAAGGATCTATCGGATGATCCGTCCATTTAGATTCATATTCATAATAAATTTTGGGAGCCTGTCCATTTTCCTTGTGCTTGCGTTCTCTTTCCACAACCTGATAATACTCAACATCACGCCGATACAACAAAGCCTGTTTGCTGATGCCGAGCAATGGATCGGTCAGTTCCTGAGCAACAGAGGGTTTCGAAAATGCGTAAACAACTTTCCCGTCATAGGCTGGATCGACTTTGGAAAGATCGGATAATTCGACGATCTGCTGGTTCGCCACATCGATGAGCTGACGATAGCGAGCATCCTGATCTTCTGCCCACCAGAGCGCACAAGAAGCCCCCGCAATGAATGCGAGCATGAAAATGAGCAGTATCACATCTGCCACGTCAAACGATACGCTTCTAACATTATTATTACTATTATTACTTTTATTTTTCTTCTTTCTTCTACTCATGGGATCTCGAAATGCTGTCGAAATGAAAAAAAAACAATGGCTTAAAGAGTGTCAGGCGTTTGCCCGATGTATTCTTGCTAAGCTAGAGGAATTTATGTCTCCTTTTATACTCTTTAATACAATGTTCTGTTTCATGGCATTCCTGAACACATAGCTCGACGGCATGATTCATGGCACAAACCACTGGCAACTTCGGACTGCTGCATTGAGAAGTGTTCATGTCGCTAAAGAGATCCGCATTGCCTTGCGGCACAGAAACGATACTGGAAATCAACTTTTTAAGTGATTTTAACGAGCTCGGAAGCGATTCCCCGAACTGTCTAAGCTGGTTGCATGACTTCTCAGCAGCCTCGATTTCTTCCCGTGTCATTTGAATATAGTGACAATGGCGAGGATAACGACACTGGAGTTGATATGCGTTGGTTTTAGAATCGAGTTCACAATAGACATGGACAACGTTATACCAGTAACAGTCACTGATGCAATCCTCGACAGCCCAATCGTATTCAAACACATTGCATTCTTCTTCCCAGGGCGCGGCAGGCGCGAGATCGGCAAATGCCGGTGAGGAACACAGGAAAGTCGCAAACAATAAGGAAACGAGCACTATTTTTTTCATCGAAATGACCTCATATCACGGCAAAACAGTGGGTGAAGTAAACACAAATTCTTACCAAAAGACATTGCGATTTTTATAATTATCAATACACATCTGGGTTTCGTGGCAACGTAGTATGCACCTTTCTTTAAAACCGGCAAAGAAACAGTATGTGGAAAGATCTGTATCATTACACTTTTCACAAAACCCTCTTCTATAATCATCTACATCACTGCAATCCTGATGCATTTTCATCCTTTCAACAGCTGCATTCAGTATTTTTAAAGACGTCGGAAACTTCTTTACAAATTGATCGAAATATTGGCACTGACTTGTAACAACTCTTATATCATCTGGCGTAATTTCATCCATATTATATATGTAATAAGTCGGATCGTAGCCATGT
>JAZODZ010000149.1:0-4010 GCA_045597285.1 Myxococcota bacterium | reverse complement strand
ATAGGCAGTTTAAAACATGACATACTTGATTTTTCGGAATAAAATCGTGCAAAGAATCATTCTACGGGATGTCACGTGATCGTGACATAACCTATTCCGGCATGGCCGGGGAGTGTGATGAAATGAAAAAGAATGTTCTGATAACAATTTTTGTAATTTTGATGAGTTTAATCTGCATGTCGGCGTTTGCACAGGATTCGCACGTGCGCCTTGGACTTAGCGTGTCGCCGTTGCAAGCCTCGCCGTTGCTGCTCCAGCATCTCCGGCTTTCTGAAGGCGAGGGGCTGATGATTAACAATGTTGCAGTGGGAGGCGAGCTCGAACAGAGTGGGCTTTCGCAGGGCGATATTTTGCTCGCGATCGATGGTCATGCGCTTTCGGCTACGACAGATTTGCAGTCCTATCTTTCGACGTTGCCTAAAAATGCACAGGTCACGCTGGATGTCATTCAAAAGGGCGAACATCGTCAGGTCTATGTCAAGCTCGACAACCTTCCGGATGAGGTTGCGTGGAAATATGCGCAGCCGGTGACAGGAGGTCGGCGATCGTTTGGCAGTCCGATGTTTGGTGGTTCGTCGTTTGGCAGTTCGCCGTCGCAGAGCATGCGCATTCAGATTCAGCCCGGAAATTCCGGCTCTGTCGTACAGCATTCGACGTATAAATCGCTTATCTCAACGCCGGATGGCATTAAAAGTACGAGCGTGACTATCAACGGATCGAAGGACGATCCGAATACCGAGATCGAGGTCGAAATCGGTTCGGACAAATATCAGTGCCGCATCGGCGATATCGACAAACTGCCCGATGAGGCCCGCGATGTCGTTCGCAGCACGCTTTCAAATGCTGGAAATTTCTCTTTCTCGTTCGGTTTTGGCGGCGACGATTTGATGGATGAAATGATGAAACGCCATCAGGAACAGATGCGGATGATGGATGAGTTTTTCAACCAGCAATTCATGACGCCGGCCCCCGAACCGCAGCCGAAAAATAACGTGCTCACGCCCGTGGAACCCGACAAAAATGACATCCGTTCATAGCTCGCTGAGGTGAAAAAATCGGTCAGATAATATATTTTTGAATGAAAAACACCGTTGTGCGTAATAGTCGCCCGCAAGCGTCAGTTTGCTAAGTAATTAACCTGGGAGACACCATGAAAAAGAAACTGACATGTGGAATATTGATGGCCTTATGGCTGGCTGCCATGCCGGCATACGCTGGAGATATGGATTCGATCACATGGCTTCGAGGTGATTATGTCGGCGTTGGCAGCATCGATATGTCAAAACTCGCGCAGCGGCGCATATATACTTATTTGATGGACTTTTTTGTCACCAATAACGGCGCTCGTCAGGCACTCGGGGAGATTCGTGCCGCCGGTATTAACCTGGAAGAAATCCTCGAGCGCGTCGTCGTGGGAATTCCGACGGATGTCGAACGTTCCGAACACATCGTGCTATGGGAAACTACACAGGATCTGACAAAATACAGCTCGTTGCTTTCCACGCACTCGCAGGTCATCGACAAGCGCATATATCAGGGAATAGAGTATTTTGCGACGCGTCGTGAGAACGAATGCTTTGCCATTATCGACAATGTCTTTGTACTCGGGAGCGAACTTCGGGTGCGCGAGGTGTTGGATGCGCATCGTGCGGGCTATAAGGACGGCCCCAAAAATGCCGAACTCAAGGCCGAAATGAAGCGCGTGGATAAGACGCGTGACGTCTGGTTTGTCTTTGCACTCGGCGACAAGGAAAAGAAAAGACTGGCCAAAACAGACCCGATTGTCGACATGAGCGCGGCCGGTATCGGCGTCCTGAAAATGAGCGACATACAGAAAGGCAATCTTTCCATCGATTTCAGCGAGGGGCTCAAGGCCGATGCCAATGTCAAGATGGTTTCGCCCGATTCCGCTAAGCTGAGTTCGAGCGTGATCGTGGCCGCACTCGCCGATATCAAAAACGATCCCGATGTCAAGGCCCTCGGGTTCGACAGCTTTATGAATGGCTTGTCGTTTGCGGCAGCCAGTGACGACATCCACATGACCGTGACATACACGCAGGCCAAATTTGACGAACTCATCGTGTTATTCACGCAGTTCGCAAAAAGCGTTTCCGGTCAGGAAGCCGCACCCAAAAAAGAACTTCCCGCCGAAAAACAGCCCAAATAATCACCTCGCTTCGATGATGCACCGGAAACCTCGCTGAAATGCGAGGTTTTTTCGTAATCATTCAGACCTCACCCGCCGCTACGCGGCACCCTCTCCCAATAGGAGAGGGGAATAGGTTCGCTACGCTCACCCGTTTGCATCACACAAAATGATTCACTTTTTACATAGGCTTTACCTATCCGCTATTTTATTCTAAGAGAACTCATCAGCACGCTGAAAGCGTGCAAGATTTCAGCTGAATAGTTACGAAAAGGGGCAAGTTTTAGCCCCGGCAAAGTCGGGTTTGCGAAATCATTGGATATGTTCAGAAAACAGCATTTTTTCGACTCAATCGCGATTCTGATTTTATCGTGCCTTGTATTTTTTGTATGTCTCTCGACGGATTCTGTAGGGATTTGGGAGCCATGGGAGACATCGCTGATACTCGTGGCGCAGAACATCAGTCAGGCGAGCATTTTGGAGTCGTCGTTCTGGGTGCCGACGCTGGACGGTACGCTGTCGGCGCAGCCATATTTGGAGCTTTGGTGCATTTCGGCTCTGCTCAAAGTTTTTCCGGCGGATTCGTATGTGCTCAGGATACCGGGTGTGTGTGCCGGGATTATCCTGATATATCTAAGCTTTTGTGCGGCGCGGCAGGTGTCGACACGTCGGACGGCATGGATGACGGCTGGCATTCTTCTGACACTTCCAATGTTTGTCCTGTCGGGAAAGTTTGTTCACGGTGACATCTGGCTGATATTTGCCGTTGCCGTGCCGACGCTTCTTTATCTGATGGCCTGCTACGCCTCGACGCGGAGAATGCACCGCGCCATGCTGAGCCTGAGTGCGCTTTCGGTGACGCTGAGCTTTCTGTCGGGCGGTCTTTTCGCACTTGCCATGTTGGCATGCATCGGCCTGCTGATGGTGGCGCTCGTGTGGAGAAATCCGGACAGAAAGTACATCCTGCGTCCGATGCTGACCCGGTTTTTCCTCGTGCCGCTCTATGTCTCGTTCGTCATTTCGGGGTGTATTTTCGGCGTCTATGTTTCGAATATCCGATACGAGCAGGAAGACCGCGTGCCGATGACGCTTAACGAGATCAACGATGCACTCGACGAGGATCGCGTGATTAGGATTGAACGCCGCCATAATCAGATTATTGGCGAGATGAGGGCGACCGGCGAGCAGCAGAATGGGGAGATGTCGTTTATCCTCGTCGAATCGCACGACAATTTGAGCACGGATTCACAGGAAATATTTAAGCTGAATGAATCTGAAAAGCGAGCTTTCGAGACGTATCTGATGGTGCGTTTCCAGAAAAAAATGCCTTCCCGTGCCGCCGTCGAGGTCCCGCCATTGGAGGATGCGTTCAAGGAGGCAGTCCGGTTTTTCTGGTACCATACGAACGAGGCTTACGAACAATCGTCGATGACACTTGCGCGTGTCGTGAACAGCGTTATTGAGGCGGAGCCGCGGCTTGCCCTGATTCGCAAAGAGCCGGTCGCGAATGACATGCCTGCATTCGAAACCGTCCTGGAATATGCAGAAACTGCACTGGATACGACATGGCGGCTTCATCCCGATGAACTCGTCCGCGTCCTGAATGACAAGGGCAATTCCGACTGGATCGAGATCGAGACGGGCAACGGCTATCACGGATTTGTGGCCCGCAAGACCGTGCGCATGGATCGGGAACGGCATCGCATTCGCTGGACTTCGTGGCTCGATGTCCTCTTGTTTGGCCTGTTTCCGTGGGGATGCTTTTTCCCGTTCATGCTGGTTTGTGCCTTCGTCAGTCCGTCGCGGCTTTCGATTGCCCGCACGCCGTTCCGCGGGGAATTCGATTTCCAGTTTGTCGAAACGA
>JAZODZ010000148.1:0-1874 GCA_045597285.1 Myxococcota bacterium | reverse complement strand
CCGATACGCCGTGCGGCGCTCGCCTATGCGCTATTGGCGCATACGGCTCGCAGGCACCACGACACGGGCACGTGTCACGACACGTGCCTACTTCTTCGCAAACACGCTTCCAAAAAGACTCTCAACCTGTTTGCGGGCCCCCTCGTCCGAAAGACTCTCGATGATCGACGATAACGATTGCTTCAACGTCGCATCTTCCGCCATTTTCGCATCCCCTTTGGCCTGAAGAATCAGCGTGATCAGTACGCTCATCTTGACCTCGTCCGTACCTCGCGCCGTCAGGTCTTTCGCGTATTCGGCAAACGGACGCCCCATTTTACCCGCGTATGCCATCGGCATGACCATCGACGCCGTGACGAGACTGATCTGTTCCTTGTCCGATAAAAAATGCTTCTCCAAAACGGGCACCAGAACGGCCCTCTGTTCATCGTTCAGTTCCGCATACCCTACCAGCCACGCCTGAAACTCATCGAACTCACGGCATTTTTTGTCGACTTTGCCGCACGCATCCAGCTTTAACAGACGCGCCTCGAATTCCTCTGCCGTAAGCGGCGGAATCTCGACGAGATTCCTCACCCGCGCATCCGGATGATCCACGAGCTGGCGATAAAAAGCACGCATTTGCGGCTTGTCCGGATAATACCGCTTCGACAGCCACACGTATGCGCCAAGCGCCTTCACATCCTGCTCCTTCTTGAGCTGTTCCAACAGTTCCTTCGTGTACAGATGATGCGACAGCGTCCACGCCACGGCCCGTACCGTCGGATGCTCATGGCTCCACATCTTCTTTATCAAGGCCCCCAAATCGAGTTCGTCCTGGCGGAACACGCGGCTGCTCAGAAACTGTTCAAACGGCCCCAGAGCATGGCATTCCCCTTCCGGCATCAAATCGCTTTCCTTCACATTGCAACGCTCAAACAGAAGGAATAACGCCTCCGCCTCTTTCGGCGTCATCACGCCATCGGAATAGAAAACCTTCAGCGCCCCCTCTTTCGTATCTTCCGTACCGTTGGCAATCTCACGCGGCGTCATGTTCTCTTCATGAATCGTCGCACGAAGCAACGGGCTCTTTGTATCTTTCAGCCCGGCCAGATAGGCCTGCGTCTGTGCATGCGAATTCAATATCAGCGCAGCCTCAAACGCTTGTGCATCGGGATGATGGACGTAATTATAAAACGCGTAATCCATCGCATCCGAATGCTGCGCTCTCAAATATCTAAAAAGTTCATCGGGATGCTCCGCCATAAAGGCGAGCAAAAAATTCAGGTTTGTCTGACGCACCTTCTCGCTGGGATGAAATGCCAGATTCTTCGTCACTTCCCAGAAACTCTCTTTTGAAACGACGCCCATCTTATCGGCATAAAGCGCAAAAGCATGCATTGCCGGGCACTCTTGCGTAAACAGCGGCACCAGAGGATTGGCATATTCGCATTCCTGAGACGCCAGAATCAGTGCACCGACATCCTTTTCCGTCAGATAATCGAATTCATAGATGAGCGGGTTCAGGTTCCCTTTCGAATCGTGCATCTGCTTTTGATAAATATCATCTATCTCGGGGTCTGCACGATACGTCCCGGCATCGAGCGAATAGCGCGTCATTGAGCTGTAAACCGCATAAAATACGGCACAGACGAGAACAATCGAAACCGTGATAATGATGGGTATTGCTTTTTTCATAAGTTCTGTTCAACGAGCGTAGATACTGTTGTTGTTGCCATAATCCCCCTCTCCTTTGGACTAAGGAAGGGACATTTTGTATTATTGTAAGTATTTTGGGGGAATCCCCTACGGGGATGGTTATGGTTGAATGACCTGATCCCCCGGTAGGCGCTTACGCGCCAACCGGGGGCTACTAAACGTGAAGCCCTAACGGG
>JAZODZ010000147.1:0-6586 GCA_045597285.1 Myxococcota bacterium | reverse complement strand
CCCAAAAAATAAGATAAATATGTAAATATATTAATTTTGATATATGTTATAATTAATTATTTTGGAATCGAAATGAATTTTCTGTTTATTTGTCGTTTTAAAACTGCTAGAATGAAATGTTTGTGCCACTTATGTGGCCGTAAAAACAGGTTGAACAGGCATAGTCATTTCGGTGAACGCACCATGCCGTTAGATAAGGAGCAGACATGAAGAAGAACAGAGTTTTGTTGATATTGCTGGCAGCGTCGTTATGCGGCTTATCCGGCTGCAGTGGTGAAGATGATTCATTCACGTATTCAAGCATTGTCGCGGGGCCGTGCGGTGACGGGATTCAGAATCTTGGCGAGGCATGTGATGACGGCAATACAAACAATGGTGACGGTTGTTCATCGGAGTGCAAAGTCGAACTTAACTGTGAGTGCAAGGATTTTGGCCAGCCATGTGAATGTAGTGGCAAAGAGGAACCGAAGCCTGAGAATAAATGCGGCAATGGGGTTCGAGAAAGCGGCGAGGAATGTGACGATGGGAACTTGCAGAACGGTGACGGCTGTCCTGTAGACTGCTCATATATCGAGGATGGGTATGGATGTCCGCCGAGCGGTGGCGCATGTTGGTTGCTCAATCCGCCCGAACCGCCGCCCGAAGACGATAAATGCGGCGATTATGAACTGAATGAAGGCGAGCAATGCGATGACGGTGCCAAGGATGATGGTGACGGCTGTTCGTCGACTTGTCAAATTGAAGATGGCTGGATGTGCCCGGATTATTCCAACTGCGTCAAAATCGGGTGCGGTGACGGCATCAAGGAGGCCGATGAAGATTGCGATCCCAGCATCGACGGTAGTTTGCCAGTCGATTATGATGACACATACGATCCCGAAGTCGGCAATACCAAATGTACGTCGAATTGTAAGTTCCCGGCATTTTGCGGCGATGGCAAAGTCCAGCAAGAAGAGGGCGAGGATTGCGATACGGGGCTTGATTTTGTGGCTTATGACAAGGATTATGTAAAGTCAGGCACGCATAAATGCACCACCAAATGCAAGAATGCACCGTATTGCGGCGACGGTATCTGGCAGTCCGATTTTGAAAAATGCGATCCGAGCGTTGAAGGGACGGGTGTCGGTTGCAATAACGATTGTACGCAGAAAGAAGGCTATATTTGCAGTGCCATAGACGGTACTTGCGTGGAAGTTCATGCAATTAAGTGCGGCGACGGTCTCGTCGAAGGCAGCGAGGAATGTGAGCAGAATGGCAATGGTTGCAAGTCGTGTATGCATGCCGATGGCTATAAATGTCTGGGTAGCGTGACCTCACATTGTTCGGCGTGCGAGGGTGGGCAAAAGTACTCGAATTATCCTTGCTGCACGTCGAAATCTGGCGAGCAGTGCAAGAATATATCGGCTGGTTACGGGGATGGGATACTCGATCCGGATGGGTTCGAGGAATGCGATGATGGCAATAAGAAAAATGGCGACGGCTGTTCATCGACAGGAAAAATTGAATCCGGTTATGTATGCCGCGAAGCTGGCAAAGCTTGCACCCCGATTTGCGGCGACGGCATTTTGGTTGGCGGCGAAGAATGCGACGATGGCAACCGCAAAGGTGGCGACGGCTGTTCGCAGGAATGCGTCGTCGAAGATGGTTATGTCTGCAAGAACGGCAAGAATTGTCAACTCGATTACTGCGGTAACAAGGTGACGGGCAGTGAAGAGGCGTGTGACGGCGATACCGGATGTGGCAGCGACTGCCATTCCGTGAAGAGCGGCTACTGCTATTCCAAGTCCAAAGGGCTTCACAAGTGCAGTACGAAGTCTTGCGGCAACTATATTCTGGAATATGGCGAAGAATGTGATGACGGCAATACTCTGGGCGGCGACGGCTGCTCGAAGGATTGCAAGGTCGAATATGCCTACGAATGCACGAATGGCCTTGATTGCCGACCGGTGTGCGGAGATGGCAAAGTCATGTGGCAGATTGGCGAGAAATGCGATCTCGGTGAAAACAACGGGCATGGCAAGGGCTGTTCCGTTAAATGTGAGATTGAAAAAGGGTTCACTTGCACGACGCCGGATCAGAATATGCCCAACTCGATTAGTCTTCCGGTCGTTTATCGCGATTTTGCCGGTCGCAACTTTAGCAGCGGCAGTGGGCTTGTGAACACGTCGATTTATAATAATCTCAGCAGTTCAGACTGCCGTAGAACGATGGAAGATTCAGAACCCGCCTCGTTCAAGAGTCAGATCAAAGCCAGAATCCCCGATCTGGTGCCTGGTCAGATGTGGCTCAAAAAGAATTATGGTTATCCCGATTTTGAAGGATTTGCTGGCAACCTTTGCTTTGGTCTCGTCGACAAGAAGCTCGACAGCGATGGAAAGCCCGTATTTAAGGGCAATCTGGGCGATAATTGTTGTGGAACGATGAATTCCACGCAGTGTTCGAACTTTTATGTACCCGATGAGCAGCATCCCGCGAGCTATACGAACGGTGCAACCTATAAGATATATCAAGGCGGTACGAGTAATACGTCGTGGCATCACGTCAGCAAGCTTAAAAAGAAGAATCATCTTCTCTGCGCCGATTCATTGAAGAAGTGGTATCGCACCGATTCAAATATCAATGCGGCTGTTTCTTCGGAGCTGAAGCTCGACAAGGTTACCGGTACGGAATCGAAATACGTATTCGATTCCAAAAATGCCCCATACAGCGGCTATTTCTCGCCAATCGATGGCAAGGGCTTGAACGATATTGATCCAGGCAATAATCATAACGGTAGCTTCACGACGGAAATCTCGACGATGTTCCAGTACACTGGCGGCGAGACGCTGAATTTCTCTGGGGATGATGACGTTTGGGTATTTATCAACGGCAATTTGTTCCTCGATATCGGCGGTATGCATGCCACAGTTGAGGGGCAGAACACGTTATCAAAAGGAGTTTGTACGAGCCCGGATAAGAAAAATGGCGGTACGGCCGAGCGCGTTTGCGACGAAAACTATGAAATTTATCAAGGCGGTATTTACGAGTTGAAGGTTTTCCATGCCGAACGTGCGAGGTCCGGTGCTAATTTCAAACTGACGCTGGATGGGTTTGTCAATCCGGGGAACGTAAGCTGCACGAGCAAATGCGGTGATGGCATTGTGGCGGCGAATGAGGAATGCGATATTAAGGATACAAGTGCTGCTGAGGCGCTTGGTTGCGTAAACTGCAAATGGACGAATAAATGCGGCAATGGACGAATTGAAGGCACGGAAGCGTGCGATACTGGTCATTTGTGTAACACGTATAAAGCGGCTTGTAGCGCTCTCGGTCTTAGCTATGTGGCCAACAACAAATGCAATGAATCATCGTGCGCATACAAGGACAAACTCTGCGGTAACGGCATACTTGACCCTGGCGAAGAATGCGATTCGAAGAACGATCCCAAATGCAATCAGTACACGTGCAAATTCTATTGTGGTGACGGCATTGTGCAGAACGGAGAGGAATGCGATCTCGGCAGCAGCAACAATGACAACGGCAGTTCAGGTTGTACGAGTGCCTGCAAGGTTCCGTACTGCGGCGATGGCATCGTTTCTCCGTATGCCGGTGAAGTCTGCGATGACGGCGTGAACAACGGCACTCCTGGCGAAGGCAAGTGTATGCCCGGTTGCGCACGCAAAGCGCCTTATTGCGGTGACGGCATTGTCCAAGAGGGTGAAGAATGCGATCTCGGCAAAGAGAAGAATAAGGGCGGTTACGGCGGTTGCCTGGCCAATTGCGATCGCGATTCTTACTGCGGCGATAAAATCATCGATTCCGAATACGGCGAAGCATGCGATGATGGTCCGAACGGCAGTTCGTCCTGCACGCCGACTTGCCAGAAACCCATTAACTAATCTTCATTATAAATACTAAAAAGCGCGGTTTTGGCCGCGCTTTTTTATTGATATTGTTGTGGATATAAATAATGAGCATATCTTTCTGGCCTCACCCCCTGCCCCCTCTCCAATGGAGAGGGGGAGAGTAATGTCATTAATTATGTTCACAACAATATTGAAATACAAAGATAGAAAATATGATATTAATATTAACGAGTAGCCCTTGTCTGGACGGAGATTATCATCTCAATCCGGCAAATGAATTTATTGAAACATTATTTCGAACGGTCAAAGCGGGGGCACGCGTTCTGTTCGTATCGGCGGCACCCGATGACGAGGGATTCAGCGATTACTGTGCAGGATCGATGTTTAACTCGTTAAAGAGTTGCGGACTCGAGCTGTCCCAATACGTCAGCTTGGATCGGCGGACGGAAAAGAAAGCTGCCCGGCTGATAGAGAACAGCGAGTATATCGTGATGGAAGGCGGGCACGTGCCGACTCAAAACCGTTTTATCCAGGAAATCGGCCTTCGGAAACTCCTTCACGGATTTGAAGGCGTCGTGATGGGGATCAGTGCGGGAAGCATGAACTGTGCGGACGTCGTCTATGCGCAGCCGGAAGAGCCAGGGGAAAGCATCGATCCCGAGTACCGGCGCTTTCTGCCGGGGCTTGGACTGACAAAGACTAATATTCTTCCGCATTATCAGAAGGTTTGTCACAACATGCTCGACGGACGCCGACTCTACGAGGACATCACGTTCGAAGACAGTGCGGGGCATGCGTTTTATGTTTTTCCGGACGGATCGTATCTCGTTCGGGAAAAAGGCCGCGAAACCATCTATGGTGACTGCTGGCGCATTAAAGATGGAAAAATGCAGAAGATTTGTAGTATGAACAGGCGGTTTAGACTTCAGTCCGGAGTATAAACCTATTCGTCAACCCTTTGTAGAAAAGAAACAACAGTGATAAAAATTCGTAATTTTAAGGAAATTCCTTATGAAGAGCTCGAAGCTCTGAACCTCGAAGCAAAATCGGATGTCAAAAATCACGTTCCCGACGACGTGCTTCGCGAGAAATACCTCAAATATCTGCATGACGAGAACCAGCTCAAGGCGGTCACGGTGTGTTTTTCCGACCTGGAAGGCCGGTTTCACATGCTGGATTACGACAAAAAGTTCTTGGAACGCGCATACGACAGCCTGACATTTGACGGTTCCTCGATTCATGGATTTTCGCGTTCACGCGAGTCGGATTTGTGTCTCGAGATCGACTGGGGCAGCTTCAGATGGTTGCCGAGCGACATTTTCGGTCCCGGAAAGGTGATGGTATTCGGGCTCGTGCGCGACGTGAACGATCACGCGTATCCCGGTGACATTCGCGGGCTGTTAAAACGATATAATAACGAATTATATAACAAAGGCTACGAGTCGAAAGTTGCCTTTGAAGTCGAGGGATTTTTGTTCCAGGGCATTGACGCGGAACAGAATTTCCAGGCCGATGTCGGGTTCAAGTATGTATCGGACGGCGGGTATTTTCATACGCTTCCGAACACGCCGCTCAAGCTGTTTATCGATCATTTTGCCGAGGCGCAGCGCGCATTGGGATTTGAGAATGAAAAAGACCATCCTGAGGTTGCGCCGTCGCAGTTTGAACTGAATTATCGTTGCACCGATCCACTGACGGCGTGCGATCAGGTTCAATTATATAAACTTCTGGCGCGTCAGATTGCCGGCATGAATGGGATGACGGCGAGTTTCTTGCCGAAGCCGATGATGAAAGTCAACGGTTCCGGTATGCATGCCAATATATCTATTTTCCATGATAAAACGAATCTGATGTATTCGCCAACTGGCGAGGGCAATCTTTCTGATTTCGGATGGCGCATGGTGGATAAGATATTATATCATGCACGTGATTTCTGTTTAATCGCAAACAGTTCGGTCAACAGCTATCGCCGTCTCGATCCGAATTACGAAGCTCCGAATGCGATTCGCGTTTCGATGAATGACCGCACGGCGATTATTAGGCTTCCCAAAGGCAATAAAAATAGTTCGCGGTTTGAACTCCGCAGCGTTGCGCCGGATGCCAATCCATATCTATTAATATATACACTTCTTCATCTTTCGCTCGACGATTATCCCTCAATCGCCAAGGAAAATCGTAATGTCGAAACTCAAAAACTTCCGGATAATATCTATGATGCCATCGCGGTATTTGAACAGTCCGAGGCAATAAGGCAGATTTTGGGCGAAGAGAATCAGCAAAAATTTGCGGCTATCAAGCGCATGGTTGCGAATCGATCGCCGAAGGATTTAGGAAATCGCATTAAACGCGGGGAAATCGTATTTCATCACGAGGTGACGAACCAGTCGTTGTGGACTGATTTTTAGCGGCTTTCGCTGCGCGATACGCCGCTTTTGCCAGTGCTATTTGCTTGCAGCAAATACGCACTGGCTTCGTTTTTTGGGGGGGCATATATAAAGTTTTTCTTATAGGAGGCTCTGAATAATCAACCATTTTCAATAATCACCAAAAAAATGTAGTCCTGTTCCGCTTGATTACGATGAGTTTATTGAAAACATTAATGATGAATATTTTAATAACTTACGAGAATACTGTCAAACTTCTTGCCGATGAAAACTGCGATGGAACCCATTTTCCTCTCCCATTGGGCTGAGGAAGGGACATTTTGTATTATTGTATGTATTTTGGGGGAATCCCCTACG
>JAZODZ010000146.1:0-3346 GCA_045597285.1 Myxococcota bacterium | reverse complement strand
TGTAAAACGCCTGTTACAAAGTGCTCCATTCAATTTATGTCCATTTTGAAAAGTGCAGTTCGAAAATCTGTATATTGCGTTCAATGTCATGCTTGTGAAGCCAATTGTCCTTTTGGCTATATTAGTATGATAAATGGAAATACACACATAATAAATGGAAATACACACATAGACGATAAGTGTACACATTGTCACTGTTGTCATCAACTCGTGAATGGTTGCCTTAGAGCAGATTCACTTCGATTACCAAAAGGAGAAAACAGAGTGAGTGGGAAAGGAATTAACCGATATAATAGTTTCGGATTTGAAAACAGGTGGATTGTTGATTACTTTGAACTCAAAGATTCTCTGTGGAACTCAGATAAGGAGCCTGGGAACAAGAAAACCGATGCTTTGCGGAATTTTCTTTATGATGCAGGGATTACCGATAGCAAAAAAGCGTTTCTACCTTTTGGGGGGGTGATAGACAAATTAGGAGTAAACACAGTCGAAGCATGGGGGCTGATGATGTGTAATCTTGCTTATTCTGGTGGTCTGAACTGGTGGGTTAAGCATATTGTTTTTGAAAGAGAATATTCAATTGGAGAAATTACTACACTTTTGATGAACGATCTTACCCAAAGTTCAAGTGAACACGTTGCCGATGCTTTTAAAAATATATTTATATCAAACCCAATTCTTGGAAAGGAACTCGGTTTGGGAAACTGTGATTATATTCTAAAGAACGACAAACGTACTTTAAAATCCGTCCGCCGAACTAAATGGCTTTCACCCGATCCGCGCGTGATTCTGTATAGCCTGTACAAGTTTGCGGAGGCATGTGGAGACTATTGGCAGTTTACGCTCGTTCGTTTGCTCAACCATGGGATCGAGAGTGACGGTGTGAGTCCGACGCAGATATTCGGTCTTGATCGCAACGATATGGAACCGATTTTGAAGGGGCTTGCGGTGACGTATCCCGAGTTTATATCCGTATCGTTTACGCATGATTTGGACAACATCGATCTGCGATCGGACAAGACATCTGCGGATGTGCTGACGCTATTTGAGTGATGCGTCAACAGGGCATGGCGCGGCGTATTGCGAAGCGATAGCCGCGCGGCGGCGCGTATGCCAAAGGCATAGCGGCCGCCCACAACAAAATAGAGAATACATACTATTTTTTTTATATTAGGAGTACGCCATGGCAAACTACGAGAGTTATTTTGATATCGACAGCAAATTCAGACCGCAGATCGACCGGGGGCAGATTGAGAGCGATCCCGATTTGTGGCGTCAGTTTTATCCGCATGAGAGTTTTGTGGGGCTTATCAAGGCGACGATTGACGTGCTAAACCGCACAAAACAGTTGGGGGTATGGGTCGAGGGTGCATACGGTACAGGCAAGTCGCATGCAGTGCTCACGCTCAAGAAGCTGTTAGAGGCTACGCCGTCCGAGGCCGAGAACTATTTTATGGACGCAAAGAATGTGAAGTTGCTGGGGCGGGATTTGTACAACCGTTTTGACGCGGCGAAGCGTTCTGGGCGAATATTGGTTGTGCATCGGTATGGTTCGTCGAGTATTCGGAGCGATGAGGATCTCGTGTTGGCGATTCAGGAGAGCCTGACGAATGCGATCGAGGCGGCGGGGATGATAAACCCGGGACAGAGCCTGAAGAACAAGATGCTCGGGTGGCTTGCAGATGAGGGGAATGCACAGTGGATGAATTACAGGTTAAAGAGTGAATGGCGGACGCTGTTTGACGGGCGCGATGTGGCGGCTCTTGTGGCGGATATTCGTCATTTTGAGGGCGACAACCTGCAGATGCTGATGTCGAAGCTGATGAGGCTGCCGATTCCCGCATTTCGGCTGACGGTCGAGGAACTGATTGAATGGATTAAAGATATCATTCGAGTGAATGATCTCAAGACAGTGCTGTTTATATGGGATGAATTTACGGAGTATTTTCAGAACAACCGGCAGTCGATTACGGGGTTTCAGGAAATTGCCGAAATTAGCGCTGTTGAGCCATTCTATATGATGATCGTGACGCACAAAAGCCTCGGTCTGTTTGTAGAGGGAGATGACAGCAAGAAGATATTGGATAGGTTTGTGAGCCCGACATGTAAAATTGAGCTGCCGGATCACATGGCGTTTAAGCTGATGGCGAGGGCGTTGCGTCTGAATGGCACGAGGCAGCGCGAGTGGGAATCGATGCTGGACGACTTGTATCGGCATACGAGTGATTCGCGAAGGATCGTTATGGATAAAGCAAACGTCAATGACGGCGACTTGAAGGCGATTCTGCCGTTGCATCCGTATACGGCGATTATATTAAAGCATATTTCGTCGGCTTATGCTTCGAACCAGCGCAGTATGTTTGACTTTATCAAGAGCGACAATGATCCGAACACTCAGGGGTTCCAATGGTTTATCAAGACACACGGGCCGATGGATGGGCTGTTTATGCCCGATATGCTTTGGTCATTTTTCTATGAAAAGGGCAAGCAGAATCTGAATGATCAGATTCGCAGGATATTGAGTTTTTACGACAGCGTGCAGAATCAAATTGAGGATGCCGGGGCGCGTCGCGTGATAAAGTCGGTGCTGATGCTTCAAGCCATTGCCGAAAGTACGAACAACGCCGATATTTTTATGCCCACTTTGCAAAATATCCGCATGGCGTTTGATGGTTGTGAGGATTTGACAGAGGATGTGGCGGAACAGCAACTGAATTTTTTGGTGAAGGCGCAGATACTTTATACAAAAAGAGCAAAAAGCGCGACAAACAAGAATGTAGAAGTATATAATGCGCGGCAGACTGCACTCAATAATGAGCAGATATCGACAAAGCGCGATGAATATTTAAAGAAAGTGACGACGGAATCGTTATTGCCTGAAGCGACGCAATACGATCTGAGCTGGGAACTTCGCAACCGCTTTAAGGTAACTTGTGTCTGCCAGACAAATATCAAGCGGCAGTTCGATCGACTGAATGCCGAAAAGGCGCAGTTTTCGAACAGCATCGAGCTGATGGTAGTCCATGCCAAGGATGACGATGAACTCACGGTGTTGTACCAAAATATTCGCGAAATTGTGAGGGGGACTGGCAGCAGCATGAACGTGGTGATTGCGCTCTCTACGCGGCCGTTTGGAGCGGGGCGGCTCGATCAATACGTGAATGGCATGATCGATTCGGAGATGAGCAAAGACAAGGAGGCGATCGAGCGTTTCAGGAAAGATATGAATTCGATTAAGGATAACTGGTATAAGGATATCCGCGATCACGAGTTTATGGTCTATTCAAAAGAATCGCCGGAAGGGCGGCGCATCATGCATTTTGGCAACTTGCAGA
This sequence comes from Myxococcota bacterium, assembly GCA_045597285.1. Classification (GTDB taxonomy): domain Bacteria; phylum Myxococcota_A; class Bradymonadia; order UBA4248; family UBA4248; genus UBA4248. The sequence continues at coordinate 11 of JAZODZ010000146.1, read as the reverse complement.
GCAACGAGCTG
>JAZODZ010000145.1:0-9537 GCA_045597285.1 Myxococcota bacterium | reverse complement strand
AACCCCGTAGGGGTTTCCCATGTAAAACACATTTTTTGGGGGGAACCTCTACGGGGTTTAATTCATTGGGCTTTACCATTCCCCCGGACTGGATTCGACAGGATTATGTACCCTGGAAACGCTTTTAAGGGTCCGAATAGTTACGATTTTATACTTAAACTCCGCAAAGTTGCTTGCCACAACACGAATAGACGGGTTAAACTAAAGCCCATTCTTTTTTTGCCTTTAAGGAGGGCGCACATGATGAACGACGATACGAAAGACACGAAATCCGAAGAAGTAAAAACTGAAGAAGTAAAAGCCGAAGAAACGACCGACACCTCCGTCGAAGATGTTGCTGAAAAGACCGAAGAAGTCGCCGAAAAGACCGAAGAATCAGGCGAAGAACTCGCCAAAGTCATTCCCTTCGATCCCAAAGCCGAAGCCGATGAAGCACTCGAAGAGGCTAAGAACGCCGTCAATGATGCCGTCATTAACTTCAAAAATGCGCTGAAAGACCTCAAAGCACAGCTCGCACCGTTTGCCTCAAGCCTGAAAGAAGTCAAGGACGCCATCGTCGAAGGTGCCGATAACGCAAAGGCCACGATCGAGGCCGCACGCAAAGACAGCGAAGAAAAAGAAGCCGCCGAAGAAGCCAAAAAAGCCGAAGAGCCCAAAGAAGAAGATCCCGCCATTTCTGCTGCCCGCGCCGCATCCGAAACGGTCAATATCGGTATCGACAAACTCAAAGAACGCGCCAACAACATGCACTTCAACTTCAAGGACGCGATCAAACACGAGTTCCACGAATACGCCAAGGCCAATCTCAAAGATGACGACTTTACACTCGACGAAAACGGCCAGCGCGTCGTCAAGATCGATGGCAAATTCATGCAGAATCACGCCAACGAAGTCGTCCCGGCTCTGATTCGCGGCACCATCGGTTCATTCCTCAAATCCCTGATCGGCACCGACCTCCTCAGCGAAGAAGAAGCCGACAAGATTGAAAAGGCCGCCGAAGAGGCTACCGCCGAAGGAGATGCCAATAAATCTGAACAAGCCGAGGAAAAATCCGAAGAAACCGCAAAAGAAACCGACGACGCCCCCGATTATCGCGTCGAATTCGACTTCGCAGACTCACTCGCCAATGCCATTCGCAACGCCAAAGTCACGCCGTCCGCCGAAACCGATGATGAAATCCACAGCCGCGAAACAGGCCGTGAAATGCTCATCGAAAGCGCCAGAATCATTGAGGATTCTCTCAACGGCAATCCCACAGACGATGCCAAAGAACGCATGGAAGAAGCCGTCAAACGCGTCGACATGGACGATGCCGACAAATCCCCGGAAGACATTCAGGCCATCGACGAAAAACATCAGCGCATCCTCGAAATGTCTCGCCAGTTCGAAAAGAACATGAATCCAGATCAGGAATAAAACCAAAGCCGGGTAAAAGCGTTTTTCCAAAATTATTTCTCCCCCTCTCCATCGGAGAGGGGAGCGCCGCAGGCGACAGAGGGGGTGAGGCCCCAAAAGCCTTTTTTAATTACCCACAAAAAAAGCCCGTTTTTCAACGGGCTTTTTTTGTTACCGTGCGCGGCAACTCATTACATTTCCTCGCCATCTTTAAAACACGCAAAACCGGATTTTTCCTTTTCCAGGCGAGCACAGCAGGCATCGCGCTCGGACCCCGCATCAAGTGCCTCGCAACAGGCCTTGAGGGTTTTGCCCGTCTTCTCATAGCAAGCCGGAATCGCAATCACGCCGCCTGTTTCCTCGGGAACGATGACTTCCTCTTCGCATTTCAAGCCCTTGTTTTCACTGGCAAGGCGATCACAGCAATCGGCTTTCTCAAACTCGTCGGTCAGCGCTTCACAACACGCTTTGAGGTCTTTACCCGACTTGTCATAGCAGGCCGGCGGCAACATATCGCCTTCTAAGATTTCGGGAATTTCAACCGTGCTTTCGCAGGTTAATCCAGATTTTTCACTGGCAAGGCGATCACAGCAATCTGCTCGCTCAGACTCGTCTTCCAGCGCTTCGCAGCAGGCTTTGAGCTCTTTACCCGACTTATCATAGCAAGCCGGCGGCAACATATCGCCTTCTATGATTTCGGGAATTTCAACCGCGCTTTCACAAGTAAACCCAGATTTTTCCTGTGCGAGTCGAGTACAACAATTGGCTCGTTCCGATCCTTCGGGATCGAGCGCTTCACAACAGGCTTTGAGTTCTTTCCCCGTCACATCCGAGCAGACTGGCGGCAACATTTCGCCTTCCACGATCTCAGGAATGTCTGGCTTATCTTCGCAGACCAGGCCGTATCCTTGCTTCTCAAGGCGTTCACAGCAGGAATTGCGCTCATATTTATCATCGAGTGCTTCACAGCATGTTTTAAGGTCTTTGCCCGATTTGCCGTCGCAAGGCGCGATATAAACCGGCGAACCCGCCGTCACTTCGGGAACATCACATCTCAAACCCTCGCCCTCACTCGCAAGGCGATCGCAGCATTCGGCACGTCTGGACTCGTTATCGATCTTTTCACAGCACGCTTTGAGGTCCTGGCCCGTCTTTTCGTAACAAGGCACATCCGCAATACTTCCCTCGAGGACTTCGGGAACCACCTCCGTGTTATCCTTATCGTCGCTATCACAGCCGCAGATCGGAAGCATCAGGGATGCCGCCATGACGAGCATCGCCGCCGTTCCGGCACCTCGCAAGGATTTGAGCGCCGATTTAACCTTCTCCGAGGTTCCTTTGAAAATCCTGCGCACCGAAAACCGGCTCGCACCAATCTTGATCTCGTCATTGGACAGAACGCGAACGGATTTGTCCTTTTTCAAGTTCAAGGTGCGGCCATTTCGTTCCAAAACAGCCTCGACATCCGAATCGATACGCGTAATCTGAACCTCGTCATGCGCAATTTCCAGGCGCACCGGCGAATTCTCTTCATTCCACGTAATCCCGGATTCGTTCAGGCCCAGCCCCTGATTGCCGCACTCGTCGGCAAGACAGCTCACGACATCGCCATTATTTTGCGACAACTGAATGATGCACTGTTTCATATTTTCTCCTGAGATGACTCATTTATTCCTACAAAAAACAAACGCTTTAGCATTTTAGATAAAGTATCCGCTTAAATCCACTTTTTTATCTGGTTTTAATCCAAAAGTATCGCCGCGCGTATGCAATAGCGCGGCGGCTCGCCGTATGCCAATAGGCGAGCCACCCAAAAAGAATCACGCAGACCGCCCATTGAGATCGATCCAGCCATGCCGGATGCCGTGCGACGTCGCATAAACAGGGACATTTGCGATATTTTTGATCGCCGTGACGAGGCGGCTGCCGCACTCGGCTTTTAAATCGTCCGGCGGCACGGGCGCGCCCGCCTCAATCGCCCTGCCCTCGACGCCGACATCGCTATACCGCTCAAGTTTCAGCGCGTACCGCGCATAGGATGTAAACGAACTGCCCGCGACGATGACGAGTTCAGGCCGGTATTTCAAAACCAAGCCTTCCAGCTCTGCAAACATCGACGCAAACGGCATTGGCGTTCCGTTGCGAATGGCATTCTTGATATCGTGCTGCCCGAACGGATAACTCTTTGCCGGCTGCTCGCCATTGGGCACGAGGAAATTAAACTCGGTCGAACTGCCGCCGGAATCGAGGCACAGGATGCATTTTTCGCGATTCCGTTGATAACACTCGGTCATTTTGACAGCACGGCGCTCGAGCTGCGCCTCCGTGTCGGCCGAAATCACTTCCAATGCCACGCCGCACTCAGCCCGGACTGTCTCGACGACCTCCGCCGCATTGCGAATGCGCCGAAGCGCCTCCGTCCCGATGGCATATTTCGGAATATCGTCGGCAATTTCGCCACAAATTGCCTTAAACGCCGCCAACAGCGCGGCAATCCCGTCGCGGCTCAACCGGCCATCCGCATCGATATATCGAGTCAGGCCGGTTTCTATGCGCCAATTCCGTTCGATGACCGGCACCGCGCCCTTGCGCACCAACGACGCCTTTGTCGCGTTCGATCCGACATCAAAAATAAAGAAATGATCGTGTTCAGTCGTCATCGTCATAAACTCATCAGTAGGATGTACAAAAAAGCCTCTCCAATTTGGAGAGGCTCAAAAGCTATCGGGCAGTTTCGACGGCCCGCGTCTCGCGAATGACGCAAACCTTGATTCGGCCAGGATAAGTCAGTTCCTGTTCGATGCGGCGAGCGATGTCGCGGCTGATGACGGAAGCTTTTTCGTCGTCGATGACCGTCGGCTCGACGAGGACGCGGATTTCGCGGCCGGCCTGAATGGCATAGCATTTGTCGACGCCTTCGAACGAGAGGCTGATTTTTTCGATGTCCTCGAGGCGTTTGATGTAGGTTTCGAGGATTTCGCGGCGAGCACCCGGGCGGGCGCCGGAAAGTGCGTCGGCAGCCATCGTGAGGTGAGCGTAGATGCTTTCGGGCTCGACTTCGGCGTGATGCGCGGCCACCGCATTGACGACGAGCGGCGATTCACCGTGCTTTTTGAGGAAATCCGCGCCGATGTCGGCATGGGAACCTTCGAGCTCGTGATCCATGGCCTTGCCGATGTCGTGAAGAAGGCCGACTCGGCGAGCGAGCTTGACATCGAGATCGAGCTCGGCCGCCATGATGCCGCAAAGCCAGCCGGCTTCGATGCAGTGACGCCAAATATTCTGGCCGTAGCTCGTGCGATATTTCAGTCGCCCAATCATCATAATGATTTCGGGATCGACATTCTGAATGCCGAGTTCAAAGAAAGCCTGGTCGCCGGCCTCGCGGATGCGCTCGTCGATTTCCTGCTTGACTTTGGCGACGGTCTCTTCGATGCGGCCCGGATGGATGCGGCCGTCTGCGATGAGGCGTTTGAGCGTCTGTGCCGCCACTTCGCGACGAATCGGATCGAACGCCGAAATGACGACGGTCTCGGGCGTGTCATCGACGATGAGGTCGACGCCCGTCGCCGCCTCGATGCTGCGGATGTTGCGGCCTTCGCGGCCGATGATGCGTCCCTTGACTTCATCGGACGGCAGGTTGATCGTGCGGACGCAGCGCTCGACGACGTAATCGCCCGCAAACCGCTGCATGGCAATGGCGAGCGTCATCTTCGCACGTTTTTCGGCCTCGGCTGTGGCATCGTCCTCGATTTGGCGGGCAATCTTGGCCGCTTCCAGCTTGGCATCGTCGGTAATCGATTCGATCAGCATGGCTTTCGCGTCTTCCGCCGTCATCCCGCTCACTTCTTCCAGCTTGTGCTGCGCTTCCTCGAGCATTTCCTCGCTCTGCTTGATGCGCTTTTTCGTCGCCTTGACGGCCTTCTTGATGTTCGTTTCGACGGTTTTCAGCTCGTTTTCTTTCGCATCGAGCGTCTCGGAACGTTTGTCGAGGAGTTCTTCCTTCTTGACGAGCCTGCTCTCGGACTGGACGATGCCCTCGAGCCGACGTTTCTCTTCCTTGTCGAGGTTTTCCTGCCGTTCGAGCGTTTTCTTCTGAATCTCGATTTCGGCTTCGCGCATTCTCGTCTGATAGCGGTCATCGGCGGATGCCTCGATTTTCTGCAGGGCAATTTGAGCCTGTGCCTCGTGCTGCAGCGCCTGTTCAATCGTCGACTGCGCCTGTTTTTCGGCCTCTTTCAGAATGCCCTCGGCGGCCTGCTTCGCTTCGGCGACGTGCAAATCGGCATCATCCATTTTCTGCTGTGCGACGGCCAGCTGTTCCTCTGCCTGGGCGAGTTTGGCCTTTGCCTCTTCGAGCATCTTCCGGGCCTGCGCCTCGACGGTTTTCGCCTCTTCGCGCAACCGGTCGCATTCCTGCCGGACGCTTCCCAGTCTTTCGGAAACTTCCTTTTCATGCGAGGAATGTCCCAGCCTGTGCCCGACCAAAGTGCCGACACCGGTTCCGAGGGTTAGAGCAATAATGGATTTGACGACCGAAGTCATATTTAGCCTCCGCGAGTATTAACAATCTCAAATAAAATAAATGGCACGGCACACTACAGCCACGCCCGGAATAGTTCTCTTTTGTGACAGAATCAGTCAGCGACGTTGTCGAGTGCATTCAGGATACTGCTCAGCCGTTCGATATGTCGTTCGACTTTGAGGTTTTCCTGCTCGACAGCTCTTTCTGCTGTGACAGCGCGATCGGCGAGCTGAACTGCGGCAAGCGCCATGAGAACCGGCATACCGGCCCCCGGCGAAGCCTGCCGAAGCGAATCCAAAAGGCCATTGACTTCAGCCGCCAATGAATTGAGGTATTCGGGATCCTGATCGGTGCGGATGGAAACCCGCTGTCCCGCAACCTGAAGGTGCACAGTACGAACGGTACTGGCTCCGGTGTTAGTGATAGTCGATACCTGCTTTTGCGATGCCGCTCTGGCAGGCGTCTGATAAGTGCTGTCCATCTGTATATTTCCTACCGGCAAGCGCCGGGTTTAGATCGATTCATGCGCCGTTTCCGAAATCCGGAACCGACAAACCCCGTTCTACTTTGTCGCAATTTGTACGTCAAGGAGCGATTAAAAAATCCGCTCATCACGATTAGCAAAAACTCGCTCAAACCTTTGCCATAACTCATAATGCGTGATTCAGTTCATCCGCATCACGATTCGAGTGCACCTTTCCCCGTCCTGGCTTTTGCTTGACGATGGCAGTCCGCGCAACTAAACTCCACGCGTTTGTTTCGCTTTATGGAGGTAAAAAATGCGTACAATCAAATGTTTAGTTATGGCATCCCTGTTTGTCCTCGGGACGGCCTCGGCGGCCTATGCCGGTGGCGGCAAGTGCTACAGCGACAATGACTGCGCCGGCGGCGCGAGGTGCATCTCGAACGTCTGCGCCAATTCTCTCGGCGGCAAGTGCTACAGCGACAAGGACTGCGGAAAAGCCCGGTGCATCTCGAACAAATGCGCGAACGCGCCCGACGGCAAGTGCTATAGCGATAACGACTGCGGCGGCGGACGTTGCCATTCCAACAAGTGTTCAAGCGGTGCCGGCGGCAAATGCTACAGCGACAACGACTGCGGCGGCGGCGTAAGGTGCATCTCGAACGTCTGCGCCAATTCCATCGGCGGCAAATGCTACAGCGACAACGACTGCGGAAAAGCCCGGTGCATCTCGAACAAATGCGCGAACGCCCCCGACGGCAAGTGCTACAGCGATAACGACTGCGGCGGCGGCCGTTGCCATTCCAACAAGTGTTCCTGATCGCTATTTGTTTTGATGTGCGGCTATCGGCTGCGCCGATACGCCACACTGGCCGAGCCTATTCCATACGGCTCGGATAAATGCTTTGACGTGCGGCTATCGGCTGCGCCGATACGCCGCACAGGCCGATGACGGGGAATTATTCTGCGGCAGGAGCGGCATCCTTGGCATCTGCAGGCGCATCTTCTTTCAATTCGCTGGGATCGATCTTGTTGTACGTATTGTACTCGTTCACGTTGCCTTCGTCATCGTATGGCGTCTCGAGTTTGTCGCCAGAAATCCTCACCTTTATATGATTCTCGTAAGCCTCTTCTTCGCCTACTGCGGGATAGCGAACGATGAGCATATTAAAGCGACTGTTGGCTTTTGCAGGCGTCTGAAGCTCGTAAGTGCATTCTTTGGAAGATTTGCTCGAAACGTTTTTGAGCGAGCATTTGCCGTCCTCGGTAAAGGTATAGACGTCGGGATCATCACAGGTCTGTTTCCAGGTGCCGATGATCGCCTTGGGGTCGATGTCGGGATCAGCAGGAACCTGCGGAGCGGCAGCATCCTTATCGGATTTCGCGGCATCGTCCTGCGCGGCAGCGGGAGCGTCAGATTTCGCGGTATCGTCCGTTTTCTTGTTGCAAGCCACAAAAGCAAGCATCGCAACGCATACGGCAATGAAAATGAAACGTGTTGTAAAGTTTTTCATGAATGAGTCCTTTTCAATCATTGACACGAGCGTGTTTTAAGTCTGCAAACAACAGGCACAGACCACCGCGCAATGTAGCATGAAGAAGCCATATCTGCACGCAGAAAACCGAGAAGGAGCGGTTCAGCCTCACGTTGTACGCAAAGTCGTAATATAACGAACGCCGTAGACGTTCCATGTATGTAGCCCCCGGTTGGCGCGTAGCGCCTACCGGGGGATCAAGGAAAGTCTTCAAGGTATGAACCCCGTAGGGGGTTCAACAAAATGTATTGAACCCCTACGGGGTTCTGGCTTTTGGTGATTCCGTTAATCCCCCGGCGTTGCCGGGGGCTACAAATATGAAAGCCCTAAGGGCTTTTGATAATGCACAAGCAACGGACTTTGCGTACGCCGTATCCGCAAAGCGGGGTGAGGCCTGAATAGTTGCGTTCAGCCTCACGATTTACTCGTCATCCCCATCTTCTTCAAGATCGAATGACTCATACACATTATACTCTTTGTTCCAGGGAACTTCGATGAGCTTCGACGGATCGGATTTGGACTTGAACACCAGGTCGGCAATTCCGTCACCATTCACATCCTTCTTTTCCATACCTTCGACGACTGCATCGGCGATTATCCCCGACAAATCTTCTCCCCCACAGCTCACGACATATTCCCGAACGCCGCCATTTTCATTGCGGAATTCAAAAACAACACTGCCGATGAGGGGAAATTCCGGGTTGGGATCGCTCGTAACGCGGACAGCGCCCTCTTTTGCTTCCGGGAGAACCCAGGGCTTGCGAACGAGTTTTGAACCCTCGAATGTGTAACGACCACAACAGACTTCAGGTGATTCGGGCGTAAAAAATCCAATTGGATTCAGAATCAAATATTTTTTATCTCTGTCCAATGTGGGAACGATAGCGGAAGCTACGTCAACCGCATCAAATCTCTGAGTACCATCATTCCATAGCAGGTACTTATACACCTCGAAATCAGCAGCTTCTACATAAAGTGCAAGATCCGTAAAGCCATCGAAATTGAAATCGTCAATCCAAATTCCCGAACTCGCGTCATCGCCTCCATCCGAATCAGGAATCGAAAACACCCCCTCAAATGAAACGGCATCTTTTCCGGCAACATCGGTGCGCAAAATCTCGACCTTGTCACCATCTTCCGAAATCGTGATGTCGAATGCCGGACCGCCGGTCTTCACTTCGAAATGGGCTTTGTTGTCTTTGAAAGAAGTCAACGCACGGGCAGGTTTACCTGGCCTTATGAATTTTCCATTCTCATCGACATTCGGTTTTTCAGAATCGGACGCAACGGCCTCGGTCTTCTCGGAATTCGCCGAAGGTGCCTCGGAATCAGATGACGGTTTAGCTTTGGAACACCCGAGTGCCATAGCAAAGGATACCAACGCAACAACGAACAGTTTTTTCATGTTATCTCCTGGTATGTATGAGGTAGTCACAGATGCTACCAAAAGAGCAATTTAAAACACGGATAAGAATGGATGCAAGCAGAAAGCGAGCGTATGCCGCAACGGGTAAAGGCGAGAACAAACCAATAATTATTCAGTCCCTAGCAGGTTTGCTGAAGTATGTGGTTCTATCGAAATAAGGCAATAGGCAGTAGGCAATAGGCAATAGTTCTTC
>JAZODZ010000144.1:0-17104 GCA_045597285.1 Myxococcota bacterium | reverse complement strand
AAGCCTGGTACAGTTTGTCGACACATGCTTCGAATTCGGCATCAGTTGAAGACTTTTCATCGCATTCATCTTCGAGCCTGTTCTGTTCTTCCCAATATTCGGGCGTATTATCGACATAAACGCATTTGTAGTAGTCAAAGTATTCTTTTTCACATTTGGGCAGTCCACTGTAAACTTTTGCGCAAGACTCGACATACGTATCTTTGACCTGCTTCTGCTGATCCTTACTTAATTTACTCATGCTTGACTGATCGAACTCAGAGTAAAATCCTTCGCAGATATCATCCCATGTTGTTTCATTGGAATCGGAATCGCAGCCAAACAGACAGCCAGCGCAAGCGCAAAGCAGGAAACAAACAACTTTTTTCATCATTACCTCCAAGGTAGAGCCGAGATATTTCGGCGTAATACGTAATACATTGTTCTATATACAGAGATGTGTGTCAAAAACGTAACGAAGTGTTTTGCCGGGTGGTGCGGTAAGCATCTTTTATGCCATATTTTAGTTGGATAGTCGTTGAGTCGGATTGTCGGTGAGTCGGTGAGTCAGATAGTCGTTGAGTCGGATAGTCTGTGAGTCGGATGGTCGGTGAGTCAGCTGGATTTACCGAAGAGTATGGCGAGTGGTTCAAATTTTCTGTCATGCAAATAGTGATTTTGCGCGAAAGTATGCTAGAATAAAGTGCTTATGACTGGCAGAAGCCAGTTTTAAAGGATTAACTCATAACAGGGTAAGAGATCCTGACAGAATTGTGTGCGGAGGAAAGCATGAAGAAATCACGTTTGTGTGGATTAATCGCAGCCTGCATGTTGATGGCAACGGGTTGCGGTGGCTCTGATAACAGCAGCGCAGATCTGGGCAAGAGCTGCACCGGAGACGAAGAGTGTGGCGGCAAGCTGGTATGCCAAGACAGTAAATGTCAGGAAAAGCTCTATATCGGAGACAACTGCGGGTTCGTCAATACGTTCTGTGCTGAGGGTGAGTGCAAGAACGGCGTCTGCACGAAGGGTGAAGAGCCGCCTGTCGGGGACAGCTGCAGCGACAGCAAACCGTGTTCCGGCAGCCAGATATGTATATCGAACAAGTGCGAGAAGATGGCGGAACCTGGGAAATCGTGCAAGAAAGACGCGCAGTGCACGCAGGGCAAATGCACGAGCGGGACATGCGTCGTGACGGCGGGTTCTGGGCAGGCATGTGACGGCAACGGCCGGAGATGCAGTTCGGAACTGGAATGCGACAACGGCATCTGCAAGAAGGGCATCGAGCTGGGCGGCGACTGCCGTTCAAGCCTTGTATTCTGCAAGGATGGCGGTTCCTGCGTGAAGGGCAAATGCGAGGAAGGTTCCGACGTCCAGTGCAAGGACACGGATAAGGACGGAATCGCGGACGAATGGGATCGCTGCGATACCGACACGGACAAGGACGGAACGCCCGACTGCCAGGATCTGGACAGCGACAACGACACGATCCCCGATGCCATTGAATACGGCCTGAGCGAACCATGCGAAGAGCCGGTTGCGACGACGGACGGTTATGACTTCCAGAACACGGACAGCGACGGGAACGGCATTCCCGATGCAGTCGAGGGCGTCAAAATCAACAGCGACGGTTCGAAGGACTATATCGATTCCGATGGCGATGGACTTCTCGACAGCTCAGACCCGGACAACGACAATGACAACATCAATGATACTGACGAGATTTACGGCCTCGTCAACCCGAAATACGCGAGCATGGGCGAACAGGCTCCCCGTGGTGCGGACTGTTACAATGCAAAGCAGAACAAATGGGGTCCCTACACGGACGAGAACGGCGTGGAACGGATGGGCGATGGACAGCCGGATACCGTCGGTTCGCTCGAAAAACCGTTTGACTGCGACGGCGACACGATTCCCGACTATCTGGATACCGACAGCGACAGCGACGGCATTCCCGACGCCATCGAATATAACACGGACAGCGATGATGACGGCTACTTTGACCGCTACGAGCTCGACAGCGACAACGACGGCATTCCCGACAAGATCGAGGCCGGCGACAATCCCAAGGAGCCGTCGGTGCACAACGAAGTGCTGGACTTCAAGACGCCCGACATCGACAAGGACGGTCTGCTGGACGGTCTCGAGGTCGTCTGCGTCACAGAGAAGAGCTGCCAGAATGCAGATGAAAAATACTGCGTAAGCAAGTGTGTGGATTTGAAGACCGACAATGAGAACTGCGGCGATTGCGGGAATGTCTGCAAGGCTAATCACGCCTGTGAAGAAGGCGTGTGCGTCTTGAAATGTGAGGAAACAGAGGAAGTCCATGTCTGCGGCGACGACTGTGTGGACTTTACGGTTGTGAACAACTACCACTGCGGTTCGTGCGAAAACCGTTGTAACGACTCTCAGAAATGCGTCAAAGTTGAAAACGCCGAGGAACCCGGCATGTTCGTTCTCGAATGCCAGGAAGTAACGGATGTCGAATGCACGGAAGAAGGCAAGAGCCTTTGCTGGGGCGCGTGTGTGAACAAGAATGAGGACGCGAACAACTGCGGCGAGTGCGGCAACGTCTGCGAGAGCGGTTCCTGCGTGGATGGCGTCTGCGCTCCGAAGAAACCTGTTGAGCTCTCATACGACTCGGTCGACGGACGCTATGTCGCGGACTCCGACGGGGACGGCATTGGCGATGCCCTCGAATACATCGCGGCGCAGTACAAGTGCATGACGAATGAGAACTACGAGGACAATCCTGAGAACTTTACGAAATTCTGCTCGGATTCGTCTGACAAATACATGACAGAGTTTATCTGTGACAAAACGAAGGGTGCCGTTGTCGATCCGGAGAAAAACATCACGGAAGGCGCATTCGACTTTTATTTCGTCCTCCCGCACTGCGGTGACAAATGCATTCCTGACAAATGCGGTTCAGACTGCTATGACGAAGAGAAACTGAAGAACTACAAGAAGACGGACAAGCTGAAATTCCGTCCCGAGGTGTCCAAACTGGACGTCGTATTCAGTCTCGACACGACGAACTCGATGGGTGCGGAAGTCGCGAACCTTAAGCAGAATATCGACACAAACATCATCCCGAAGATTCGTAGCGCGGTCACGAACAGCGCGTTCGGTGTCGTTCGCTTCGACGACTTCCCGACTCGTCCGACCATCGGCGGCAGCTATGACTATCTGAAGGGCACGCCAGCTGGTGACGGCGGTTATGGCCATGCCGATCAGTGCGGCGGCACGCAGTCGGATCCTTTGACGCCGTTCCTCTGCGACGTTCCGTTCCAGCTTCTTGGTCAGCCCGAGCCGACGATCCAATTCGACAACAAGGGCAACATCAAGAAAGACAGCGACGGCAACGCACTCATCGACCAGGCCAAGGTCAAATTGGTTTCCGACAACGTGAAGAAGCTGAGCCTGCACCACGGCGGTGACATCCCCGAGGCCGGTTACGAATCCCTGTGGCAGATCGTCAAGGGCGACGTATCCCAGCGAACCCACTGGACGTCCTTTAGCGGATACGCGCAGTTCGCGTTCAAATCTCCGGATCCCAGCGTGTACGACGTACAGGGCAACGAGAACTACATCAACAAGACCGTGACGACGGATGGCCGCTGGGGCGGTGCTAAATTCCGCGACAAGACGCTGCCCGTTGTCGTTCATATCACAGACGCGCCCGCACATGACAATGGCAACAACTGTATGTGCGACGATGACAAGACAAAACAGACATGTACATGCAAGCCTTACGATCCAGCATTTGTCGACACGCATTACCATGCCGATGTCCATGCGGCTTACAAGGAAAAAGGTGCCCGAATCATCTCCGTGTTTGACGCCGGTGAAAACAACGTCATGCTGTCAGATCAGCTGGTTGAGACGTCCCGTGCGACGAACGCCATTGTTCCTGTATGCGCCTTCCAGAACGAAGACCAGTCATGGAATGAATGCAAGGTTACGATCAATGGTCACACGGTTAAGGAAGACGGTACCGAGAAATGCCAGACCCGCGACGGTTGTGTCGATCCCGATGAAAATAAGAACTGCGTTCTCAGCTATTCGATTATGAGCGGCGACAAACTTTCGGACACGCTCGTTTCCGGCGTCGATGCATTGGTTAAATACTCGGTTTCCGATGTTGCGGCGATCATCAAACGCGATGAGGAAACCTTTGCGAACTCCAATATCGACACATCTTGCTTTATCAAATCGGTTGAAGCACTCGAATACGTTGCGCCGCCCAATGAGCCTGAGCATACGTGCAACCCGACGGCGGTTCCGGCGAAGTTCAATGACTCGCCGTACAACAATGGTTACACGAATTTCGCCATCGGCACGTCGAGTTCTGCGAAAGAAGGTGCGCAGCTGCATTTCACAGTCACAGCGATGAATGACGATTGCGTTGCCGCGACGAGCGACATGCAGGTTTTCGAGGCCACGATCGAACTGATCAATCCGACCACGGGCATGAGCTATGGTGAACACAAGGTTTCGATCGTTGTTCCGGGTGTAAACCAGGGCGCCATCAACTAATCCACAAAAGCCGCCGGTCTGCACCGGCGACAAACCTTAGTGTTCTGCATTTCATCTGGAGTTACGAATATGAAAAAAAATACGAATCATAGTCTTGCTCGCCACACCACAATGGCCTGCGTATTTGTTGGAATTCTTGGTCTGATGAACGGATGCGGCGGCGGCAGCGGCGACGGCGGCCATGACATGACATGTCAGGATGGGTTGACACTTTGCGGTGACCGGTGTTGCGAAATATGTGATGAAGGCAATGTCTGCAAGGGTAAAGAGAAGCCTCCGGTTACCCCTACATGCGAGAATGATGAGACCCTTTGCGGCGAAGTTTGTTACAATCTCGTGAACGACCCGAAACACTGCGGGGCGTGCGACAATGCCTGCGATGACGACGAAGTCTGCAAGGGTTCAAAATGCGTGAAGACCTGCGGCGAAAACTATACGCTTGTCGACGATCAGTGCATTGATCTTCTGAACGACAGTGAAAACTGCGGCAGCAAAGGTAACAAGTGTCCGGAAATCACCTACTGTGCGGCAGGCAAATGCGTATGCACGAACGGCTATGAACTGCACGAGGACGGCGGCTGCTACGATGCCAATACCGACAACCAGCACTGCGGTGCAAGCAACACCCAGTGTTTGGGCAATATGCAGTGTATGGCTGGTGAATGCACCTGTCCGAATGGCACGTATGACTGCGACAAAGACCCGTCGAACGGTTGCGAGGCAACCGTGAGCTGCGATAAAGTGTGCAATACCAACGAAGTCATCTGCGGTTCGGAATGCACCAATCTTTCCTCGGATGCCGGCAACTGCGGTACTTGTAACCACGCCTGTTTGGACAGCCAAATCTGCAGTAACAAGGAGTGTGTCTGTCCTGAAAACACGACGCTTTGTAGCGATGGTTGCATGAATCTTGCCGAGAATCCGATTCACTGCGGCGACTGCGCGACCGTCTGCAATCCCAACGAAAAATGCGTTAAATATGAACCGGCTGAAGGCGAATGCGACGAAGGCGGATGCGCGGATAAGCCAGAATACGTCTGTCAGGTCATCGAGGATTTCCAGTGCGACGAAACCAGCGACAAGACCACGGCCTGCTGGGGCGAATGCTTCGATACCCAGACGGATGTCAATCACTGCGGCAACTGCACGACCGTTTGCAACGAGGGCTGGAGTTGCGAAGAAGGCAAATGTACGCTTCACTGCAACGAGAATGAGACCATCTGTGGCAAGACCTGCGTGGATGTCCAGAAAGACAAGAATAACTGCGGAACATGCGGCAACGAATGTCTCCAGGGTTACATTTGCACCGATGGCGAATGTGAATTCCGCGGTGACGAGAACTGCAACATGGGCGAGCTCGATTGTTACGGCACGTGCAAGGCCGTCATGACAGACAAAGACAACTGCGGTGCCTGTTTGCGCAAATGTGGCGACAACGCCACCTGTGAAAATGGTCAGTGCGTCGTCGAATGCACAGGCGATCTGACGCGTTGCGGGACGCCCGAAAACTATGCCTGCTTTAACCTCAAGACGAGCAAGACGCATTGCGGTGCGTGCGAAGGCGACGACATCGTATGCAAAGACGGCCAGAGCTGCGTCGACGGTGCATGCACCTGTTCGGCCGGACGTTTCGATTGCGACAAGGATCCGTCGAACGGTTGTGAATCGACCACCGACTGTTCGTGCAAACCCGGCGAAAAACGTTCATGCTGGAACGGCTCGGAAGAGACACGAAACGTGGGTAGATGTTCCGATGGCGAACAGACCTGTAGCTCAGACGGTAGCTCCTGGGGCCCCTGCCTGAATGCCGTCTATCCAATGGAACACACGTGTGATGCCGCCGGCGTCAATTACCTCCAGGATACACTCGATCTCGACGTCAACTGCGACGGCATCGACGACAGCGAGCAGGAATGCATCACGGAATGCGACGTCAAGGCTGGTTCGACATCATACATCGGTTGCGAATACTGGCCGGCCTTCCTCCAGAACGAGGAAGGGTTCAGTACGACGACAAACGTCTACTTCGACCTGACGCTCGTCATGAGCAACCCGAGCAAGTACGAATCCGCAACAGTGTATGTCTTCGACGAGGCAGCACAGAAAAAATCCGAAAACCAGACGACGCCGGCTCCGAAATACACCTACACGCTCGGTCCGGGTGAAGTCAAAACCGAGACGCTCGTCGGAAAACCGTTTGGTTCCTACACCAACAACGTCGGTACCGGTGACTGCGCCAAAACGCCGAATCTCCAGGCTTGCAAAGACAACGCGAACAATACCAAGACGAACGTGGCTAGTTATATGATGAGCGGTACGCAGCAGGCTGCCCGTGCCTTCCGCGTCATCAGCACGAACCCGATTGTCGTCTATCAGTTCAACCCGTATGGCAAACCCGAAACGCACTCTGCTGACGCATCCTTGCTGATGCCGCGTTCAGTTCTCGGCAAAGAATACATCTCAATGGGCTTTGACAGCCGCGTCGGTACGTCCGAAGCCGTGACGGCCAAATTCGCCGACGCGATGAACATCATCGCAGTCGAAAAGGGAACGACCAACGTCAAGGTTGTATTCAAAGCCCCCACCGTCGCCGGCACGTCCGGTTCCGGCACCATCAAGGCTTACAAAGCCGGTGAGACGGGCAACTTCACGCTCAAACGTTTCGATGTCCTGAGCCTCCAGCAGAAGGAAGCGAGCAATTCAACCGGTACAAGCATTACGGCAAACAGGAAGATCGCAGTATTCGGCAGCGCCGGTTGTGCCCAAGTTCCGACAGACAAATCCGCATGCGACCACCTCGAAGAACAGCTCTTCCCGCTCCAGTCCTGGGGCACGAGCTATGCCGCCGTCAAGACGCATCAGCGCGGTACCGAGGATGATTATTACTATATCCTCGCTCAGAAGAATGACACCTATGTCGATATTCAGGGTGGTGTCCAGAACAAGAGCCGCACACTGAGTGCAGGTGAATTCATGGTCATCAACACAAACCAGAACTTTGCCGTCAAATCGAACGATCCGAAGAAACCGATTCTGGTGGGCCAGTTCATGGTCGGTTCGCAGGCAAATGCCGCCGGCAAGGGCGATCCTTCGTTCATCCTGAACGTCCCTGTTGAACAGTATCGTTCCGAATATGCATTCGCCATTCCTGGTGGTTATCAGGAAGACTGGGTCACGATCATCGCTCCGGGCACGACCTCAAAACCGCCCGTCATCAAATACACCGGTGCCGGTCATACAGGCTACAACTGCTCCAACGGCAAACAAGCCTGCAGCGATGTCGATATCACCAGTCTTCCGACAAGCGTTTTCAGTGGATGGAAAACACTCGCAGGCAGCTCCAAAGTATTTGGCAAACAATACGTTTACGGCTATCTCGATCTCGATGGCGGTACCCACAACCTTTCGTCGACCGTTCAGTTCGGCGTCACGGGTTACGGCTTTTTCAATGACACGTCGTATGGTTACCCGATCGGCCTCGATCACAAGATTCTCAACACGAACTGATTCAAGTTTGATGCTGTAATTACTTGAATTATACAAAGAAACTCCGATGGCAGTGATGCCTGTTCGGAGTTTCTTTGTATTCAAAAAACAGGCAGGCCCGGCGTATTGCCGGCAATAGCCGGGCCACCGGGCGCCGTATTGGGCAAGGCCCAATAGGCACCGAAAAAGTCCCGAACCAAGAGCTTAGTAAACAGTCCCAAAGGAGCATCTGTGTATGAATAAAAGAACGCTAAGTTTTATCCTGTGTTGCTGTTCGGTCGCATATCTATCGGGCTGCGGCGGCGAAGAATCGGTCACGTCCAAATGCCCGGATGTCTGTCCGGATGGCCAGGTTTGCAACGAATCGACCGGTTTTGAATGCATCGATGATGTCGTTACATCGACATGCCCGACGTGCAAGGAAGGCCAGCACTGCGATGCGTCGACCGGATACAAATGCGTTGACGACGCGACGGCCTGCCCCAAATGCAAAGATGACGAGCATTGCGATGCGTCGACCGACTACAAATGTGTCCCCAATTCCTCCAAATCGTGCCCAGAAACGTGCGATACCGGCAATCATTGCGATGAATCGACGGGATTTGAGTGCGTACCCGACGAGAAAACGTGCCCGACGTGCGAAGAAGGCTATTATTGCAACGAATCGACGGGATTCAAATGCGTCGAGGCACCAAAGGACAAGGAATGCCCGATATGCGAAGAAGGCTATTATTGCGACGAAACGACGGGGTTCGTATGCGCCCTGGACGAGACGCCTTCCTGTCCGCAGTGCGGCGAAAACGAAATATGCAACGAATCGACGGGGCAATGCGAGCTTGAACAGCATTCGGCCTGTGCCGAGGAATGTGCGCCTGGCTACTCGTGCAACGAAGAAACCGGCAAATGCGAAAAGGACAAGGAATGCAACGAAGCCGGTGTCAAAGCTTGTAGCGGCGACCTGTTAATGCAGTGCAACGCCGAAGGCATGTATGACCTCGTTACGGACTGTACCGAAACGGGGCTGTCCTGCTTTGCTGACAAGGACGGCATTCCCGACTGCCGTGAATCGAAGTGTACACCGAGTTCATCGACATGTGACGGTAACGTCATCCAGAATTGCAATGCCTATCACGAATTCGTTGCCGGCGACGACTGCACGCAGACGCCCGAGACGCCGGTTTGTGAAGTTGCCGGAAACGAAGCCACATGCGTCGCGGCATGCCCGTTGAACGAAACCAAATGCGAGGGTCAGAAAGTCCTGAAATGTGGCGAGGATGGGAAATTTGCGGAAATCGCCGAATGCGATGGCGTCCAGAACACGTGTCTTGTCAATCCCGACACCAATGTGGCCTCGTGCGTGAACTTTGAGTGTACAGGAACAGCATTCAAGTGCGTGGAAACTCAGCTGAAGAAATGCGACAACGGCTGGTGGGTCGATGATACCGACTGCTCCGCGATTGGTTCCGTCTGCCTCGAAACCGGCACCAACCAGGCATCCTGCATCGAGCAGAAATGCAATAATGGCGATAAAAAATGTGAAGGCTACAAGCTCATGGAGTGTCAGACATACTCCTGGGTGCAGCTCGAGTCATGCCTCGACAAAAACGCTTTCTGCATGGTCGGGAAGAATGGCGCGGCATGCGAGGTTCCGCAGGAACTGGAAGATGATACCGATACGGATAAGGATGGCATTCCCGATTATCTCGAATGCGCCAACGATCCGGATGAAAAGAAGAATTGCGAAGATACCGACAAGGACGGAACCCCCGATTATCTCGACCTGGACAGCGATGGCGACGGCATTCCCGACAAAATCGAAGCGAACAACTCCGACGGCATGTATGAGCCGGACGATGCTGATTACGACGATATTCCCAACTATCGCGATCCCGACAGCGACGGAAACGGTGTCGACGATTCGGTCGAATGCTGCGGCGGGAATACCGCCTGCCTCAATGCCAAAGAAAACGGGCTGTTCACGACCTGTATCGACACGGACAAGAACGGCATGTATGACTTTCTCGATTTCGACAACGACGGCGACGGTGCGAGCGACGTGGACGAAATCAAGGGGCTCGTCATCAACCCGCCGACGCCGGAATCCGACAAATTCTCGGGCTATGGCTGCAAGAACGGCAATGCCTTCGGCACGGCGAGCAAGCCTGTGGATTGCGACGGCGACAAAACTCCCGATTACATGGACACCGACTCCGACAACGACGGCCTGAGCGACAAGGACGAAGGCCTGCTCCGCATGACGATTCTCGTCAACGGCGTCAAACGTGGTTCGTATGCGCGGTATAATAAGGATACCGACAGCGATGGCATCAATGACAAGACGGAATGGCGCGATTCGGACGGCGACGGCATCAAGGATCTCCTGGAAGTCGACTCGGATGACGACGGTCTTTCGGACTACTTCGAGACCTACTGCTGCACGACGGCCAACCAGAGCTCGTCGTATTGCAAGAGCATCAAGAACTGGTGTTCTTCGGCCACAAAAGCCGACACGGACAGCGACGGCGACTCCGACCTCATCGAATACGGTGCCGAGACGGATCCGAACGACAAGAACAGCAACCACTTGCAGAAGGGCAACTTCGTCTTCACGGCGCCATACAACCAGGCGACAACTCCTAACAAGGAATCTCTTGCGCTCCAGCTCTCGATCCAGATGATCGATATTTTCTTCAACATCGACCAGTCATCCTCGACAAAAGACGAGGCAAAGAAGCTCAACGAAAAGTTGCCGTCTATTCTCGCTATGCTCCAGTGCGAGGATCTCAACAAGGCGTGCATTGAGAATTCGGAATGCACCGGGCTCAAGAATAAGGCCGGTCAGTCTGTTGACGCGATTTGCTCGGAAAAAGGCCGCTGCATCGTGAACCCGACATCCGGCGACGGCTGCTTCGACGACATGGAACTCGGCCTTGGCTATTACAGCTATATCGATTCGTTCTGGGTCGCCGTCGCACTTGGCGAGGAACAGGATACATCCAAAGGCACGCTCTCGAACGTCGATACGGTCGTGACCGCGCTGAAACGGTATTACCCCGCTGGAAACTATGAAGTCGCATTCCAGGGGCCGATTTGCGCGGCAGAAGGCATTTCGGACAACTGCACGATAACCAACACCAAATGGAAACAGACGTACACGTGCAAGCCCGCATCTGATGCCTGTAAAGCCCACTCCTACGACTATATCACCGGAAATGGCGATAACAGCGTGAAGGGCTGCAGCTCGGCGTGCAAGCGTAACTGCGTCGATCTGGCTGCGAACCCGGATCGCGAGGCGTGCGTAGGGTACCGCAAATCCGCCATTCACATCTACGCACAGATTTTCGACGAGGAACAGTGCCGTTACAACGGCGACAGCTATCACAGTCGTTGCGTCGGTTTCTTCGAGAACATCGGCACGATACTGAAAAAATACAAGATGCGCTGGATGGGGCTTCAGAGCTCGAGTTCATCGGCGTATTGCACAGTTGCCCCCAAGACATCGAGCACGGATTCATCGGTTAAATGCATCGACGGCCTGTGCGAAGAGGTCTGCACATCCAGTAACAAGCTGAAGATGTCGGCCGTTTCCAACTATATCGGCAAGGCTTCGGGGTCGCTCAGCACGGCGAACAAACCATTTACGTATGCGGCGACAGGCGAAAACATCGACACGCAGTTCACGTCCGGCGTGCGCGAAATCGCCAAATCGATGCCGATGAACATCACGGCGACCGTCGAAGATCTCGATTCGAGCAACAAGAACGCGTCAAAACTCGTTCAGGCACTCAACGTCCATCTCAGCGGCGGCACGGCTCAGGGCAAAAACTGCTTCAAAGTGCCGGCAGGCAAAATCGTTTCCGGCACCTATCAGGGCATTTCCCAGATTGCCCCGATCGACATCACGAATGGCTACAGCGTGTGCTACGACGTCATTCCCGTCCAGAAACAGAAAATATTCCAGGCCACGTCGGTTCCGCAGGTTAAGAAAGCCCGCGTGAAAATCATTGGCGATGGCTCGGTCCTGAACTCCGGCATCGCGTACTTCCTGATTCCGCCCGCGATTAACGATACTGGCGAAATCAGCGATTGATTTTGATGGTGGCGCGGCTATCGCGATACGCCGCGCGGCTCGCCTATGCGCCTACGGCGCATACGGCTTGCACGTGTCACGACGCGTGCCTACTTCATCTCAAGGATTTTCCGGATTTTTTCATGTGATTCTTCGATCGTGCCGGAAACATCCACGCTCTGGACCCTATCTTCATCGCGCATGAAATCATACGCTCGCCATCTTAATTTCCGCGTTTCTGGCGAATCGGGGAACGGCTCGTTTTTCTTCTCGGCACGTTCAAGCATCGTTTCGTACGGCAGCCAGAGCAGGATGGATTTGTCCGGAACCGGGAACAATGCCGAGATCTTGCGGAGCAATTCTTCCGAGAAAGAGTACTGAGGATACTTCAAAACGAGATCGAGACACGCGTCATCGACGTAGCGGTTGCAAATCACGACGTCGTATTTTCGCATCAGATAGCGCAGCTTGATGGAATACTGGAACGCCGTGTCCATGATGGCGGTCGTGATCCAGATCGGGGCAGGAACGGGACGTTCGTGCCGAACGGTCTCCTTGCTCGCTTTTTTGTGAACGAGCGGATTTTTGGCGAGCAAATGAAGCGGATGGCGAACGACGTCGGCCACGGGGCGGATAATCTTTTTTAAGTTTTCCATTTCCTTGGAATACCCCGGCCTGTACCAGAAGAGCGTGTTTGTTTTTCCAATAGACGTATAATACTGCCTAAGCAGTTCGATGTGCGTAGATTTACCGGCACAGTCCACACCGGATATGACGATGAGCATAGAAAACTCCAGAAAAGAAAACCCACCATCGATGGTGGGTTTGTGAAGGAAAGATTAGGATTTTTTCTTCAAAGGAGGAGGATTTCCGGCTTTTGTAACGCGCGCCTGATGTTCGGCAAGCGGCATAGCTTCAATCTGTCCATTGGGCGAGAATCCGTCGATGACAAAAAGCTGACAGTGGCCGGAAGCCTCAAGTTTTTTCAATTCGCCAAAATGCGCCTTAGTCACGCCTCTGAGCTTGAGATTTGGACTGTTGAGTGCTTCGAGAATCTTTTTCGCAGCGTTGACGCTATCGAAGAGCATCAGCTGTGTCCCCTGTCCCCAGAGGTTGCCATTTGTTTTTCCATCATCATCAGTAAACATAATGGCGTGATATGGTTCAGCGGGTGCATTCTCATCGGGACAGCAAAGTGACCAATCGATCTCGCACGGGGTCTCATCCACAGAATCTTTGTTGATGTCGTCAGCCATTCAAAAACCTCCAAAAAAAGAAGAACTATTGAGGAAGGACAATCCCCGTATCAACAGGTGCGGGGTTATTAGCCTTGTGATCTTTTTTATGACGAGCTGGAGCATTCCCATGAGTTGTAGTAATGACGACAGCATCATTTGCCATGACTTCGCCGCCATTATTCTGAGCGGCAGATGTTGCGGGATTGGCCGCGACCTGACGCACAACTTCTTTAGTCAGCGTAATGAACTCCGAGCCGGAATAAGTATCGTCAAGCGCGAAAGATTTGCGCTCAAGCTCGTAGCCACTCAGAGCAATGACAAACTGAGACGGCTCGGAAGATTTTTTCATTTTCTTGTTTTCAATCGGCGTCTTGCCGATGAACAGGCCATCCTGATAAACGTCCGCGCCTGCTGGAGAGCTGCGAAGCGTGAACATCAGGAAGTTGTCATCCTCTTTTTGTTCAACGACTTCAACATTCTTCACGACAGCCGTCGGTGTGACATGCTTCGTCGCATTTGCTTCGGCCTGTGCCTTGTCAGCATCCGCCTTGTACTGCTCAATTTTGTTCAAAGCAATGACGATAGAGATTCCCAACGCCACGAGGGAGATGCAGACCAATAAGATGAGCAGGATGTGCAGAAGCTTCGAGTTCTTCTTGTCGGCCTGAATGGAAGGATCGGATGTGACGAGTACGTTCGGATTTGAAGCAGTAATAGGCTGAGCTGGAGCGTTGGGCATGATGGTTCTCTCTGGTAAAAATAAACCTTCAAAAACATTACTATTCTATAATAAACGAAAAGTCTGGTCATTCACAAAATGCAAGGAAAACAAAAAAAGTGTCACTGTTCAGCCCCAACTACCCCACGGCATACACAAAGTCCGTTGGTTGTGCGTTGTTAAAAATCGAATTGTTACCTGAATCGTGACCACAAAAATGAATTGGATACGCCGCATTCTGTGGCATAATTGAAGTTACGATGTCTGGAAAACAGACACCATTCACCGTCGCCAAACCATGAATATGTTTGATCTCTTCGAGCAAAATTTTGAACAAATCAGAGCATTGCAGAGTTTCTTTGCTCAAAACCAGCGGATCGTCATCGCATTTTCGGGCGGATGTGATTCGTCCTTTTTGCTGTATGCCGCAGTCATGGCGCATGTCGATGTCAGGGCATGCGTGATTCGTTCCGCATTTCAGACGAAACAGGAATACGACGATGCCGTGAAATTCTGTAAAAAACTCGGAATTTCGTTGCAATCACTTGAGTTGGACGTCATGTCCAATGGCGAGATCACGAAGAACACGCGTGAACGGTGCTATTACTGCAAGCGGGCGGTTCTTGAAAAAATACGCGAATATGCAGAGAGCGAAGGGATTGTTACGATTTGTGAAGGGACGAACGCAAGTGATGACATCGAGGATCGTCCCGGATGGGGAGCAGTTCAGGAATTGGGGGTTCATAGCCCCCTCCGCAGTGCAGGCTTTTCCAAACCACTGATTCGCCATCTCTCCCTGCTCGCGGGGCTTTCGACTGCCACCAAACCCTCCAATGCCTGTCTCGCCACGCGCATTCCCCATGGCATGTGTATTACCCAGCGAGAACTGGAACGCGTTGAAAACGCCGAGAACCGCATCCGAACGCTGGGATTTGACGATTTCAGGGTTCGCATTTATTACGGTGCGGCAAGAATCCAGTTCAACGAAAAGGACTGGGGACGTGCCATGAATTTGAAGGATCAGATTCGCTCCGAACTTACTGAACTTTTTGACACTATTCTCATCGACACCTTGACGAGAACATGAAAAAATATTTCATCATTTTAGCCTTATTACTTTGTCTGCCGTCGCATGGATTTGCGCAGGATTCTGCAGGGCAAAATGACACATCTTCGGCCTCTGGGAAATCTTCGGAAGGCACAACTGCGTCACCGGAAGGTACGACTGCGTCACCGGAAAGCACGGCTGCTGTACAGCCAGGCACGTCGAATACTGTTCTTCCCGTGGTCGTCCCCAACAGACGGCAATACACGCCCAGGCCGATGCGTCAAATCGAGAATCGCGAGTTCAGCAACCGCGACAAAATTATGCTTCTCCTCAGTGCCCACTGCGATTTCCCGACGAAAGAGGATCTAATCAGCACGGTGAGTTTTGACAAGATGCTCGAAGACGAAGAAGAAATGGCGGCAAATGCCAGCATGACAGGACGAAGACCCAAAACAGACGGTTCGACACCAGAAACTGCCGGTTCCCCCCCGCAATCGACTGGAGAGACGGCAAAGCCCGATTCACCTGCAGTGGCTGGTGAGACGGCAAAGCCCGATTCGCCCGTAGTGGCAGAGGTCGAAACGAAACCGAACACGGCGGATTCGGGCAACGCAAAGCCGGCGGCTCCTGCGGTTCGCACGGCAAAGCCGGATGCGTCCGTGGCACGAAAAGATTTCGACTGGCGAAAGATGACGCCGGAAGAAAGGGAACGCGTCGAGCTTTATCTCCAGAATATCCTCTACACGATTCTCAAGGACGAATCCGTTCTGCTCACCGTTCGCGGTAGGGCCCTCGAGGCGCTCGCCTATTTCAATACCGAAAAGAATATCAAGATGCTGACATTTATTCTGACGCACTCGGAACGGATTAAACGCCCCATGATGCTCGTTCAGGCTATACGGGCGTTTCCCGAGGTGGCACCGGACAAGGCGGCGGAAATCCTGGCACCGTTCCTCGAACACGAGAATGACATGGTGCGGTTTGTCACGATCCGGACATTGCAGAAAACGCCGGGAAACGAGGCGGTCCAGGTCATGCAGAAACGCCTGGATGTCGAGACCAACCGATTTTTCAAAGCGCGTCTGCAGGAATCCATTCAGTGCCACGATCAAAAGCAGACGAACTGCCGGTAAGGGCTTAAGATTGGGTGACGTCCCAAAAGTGGCGCCGCGCGTATGAAATAGCGCGGCGGGCACGCCGTATGACAATAGGCGTGCCGCACCCCAAAAAAGACAAAATAATATATATTATAAACTGTTTAAATGTTCAAATGATATTATGTATTTGAATTATGCATCTGTGTATCGGGAACGGATGTTTCAGCATCATCAGGATTGGCGGTATTTTCAGCGAGTTCGGTTTTGTCTTTGGCACTGAGTCTGGACTGAACGACGACAGTGATGACGACGATGGCGAGCCCGCAGAGTGTGGCGAGCAGTGTCGGCCAGAGCATTGGGGTGGAAAAGCCGGGCGCGATGTTGTTTCCCAACGCGTCGCGATAAGGCCAGACGGCGCGGAGGCAGCCGAGCAGAATGCCAATGATGGCGGCGAGCGTCAATTCGCGGTGTTTGCGCAGCAGCCATGAGAGGGCGCGGGAAAACGCCGCAATGCCAATCAGTGCGCCACCGACAAAGCAACCGAGATAGAGCGCGTGACGGCCGTAGAACTGACCGTGCGCAAGGCCGCTCAGGAAGCCTTTGCCGGTATTGAGCATGAAATAATAGCAACCGAGCACGAGGAGAATGAAGCTGCCGGAAATGCCGGGCAGGAGCATGGCGCAAATCGCGCAAAAGCCGGCGAGCAGACAATAGGCGACATAAGGCGTCGGCAAAGTCAACGAAGTTCCGGCGGGAATGGGGGCATCAGGGGTAGACACGACGGCGCGAAGGGCCTCGTTTTCGGGCATGGCGAGCACTTCATTTGGGGACGTGAAGCAAGGCGTCTGAAGGCAGATGGCAGTAAGGGATTCGCCGTTCGAGACCGTTTCGGTGAGCGCGGCTGGCGCGGTCAGATGCTGGCCGAGAAAG
>JAZODZ010000143.1:0-7373 GCA_045597285.1 Myxococcota bacterium | reverse complement strand
TACCTTCGGCCCCACGTTCCGTGCAGAAAACTCCAATACGCGCCGCCACCTTTCCGAGTTCTGGATGGTCGAGCCCGAAATCGCGTTTGCAGATCTCCACGACGACGCCGTGCTCGCCTGGGACTTCATCCAGCATATCTTCAAGACCGTCCTCGAAGAACGCGCCGACGACATGGCTTTCTTTGCACAATTCGTCGACAAGGAATGCATCCGCCGTCTCGAAGCCCTCGTCAATTCCAAACTCACAGTCATGGAATATACCGAGGCCGTCGACAGGCTCGCCAAATCCGGCCAGAAATTCGATTTCGACGTCTTCTGGGGCATGGATATGCAGACCGAACACGAACGCGCCCTGACTGAAAAAATCGTGGGCGGCCCCGTTGCCGTCATCAACTATCCGAAAGACATCAAGGCCTTCTATATGCGCATGAACGACGACAACAAGACCGTCGCCGCCATGGACGTCCTCGTTCCCGGTATCGGTGAGATGATCGGCGGCAGCCAGCGCGAAGAAAGACTCGATTACTTCGACAGACGCCTCGACGAACTCAAGCTCGACAAAGAATCCTACAGCTGGTACCGCGATCTGCGCAGATATGGCACGGTTCCTCATGCCGGTTTCGGCCTCGGTTTCGAACGCGCCATGATGTATGCCACGGGTATCGACAACATCCGCGACGTCATTCCCTTCCCGCGTGCCCCCAGACTCATCAACTTCTAAATTCACTATGACCGTCATTGTTGCGTTTGACGGTCTTTTTTATTTGCCGCTTGCCCTTGTCAGGCACTTTTTTCTTGCCATCACGATTCGTGACAAGGCTCCTACGGGTTTCAGCTCTTGGAAAAGCATAAGATTACTCTCAAAATTCCCGACTTCGAGGATTACGAGCATTTTTATCAGATGCGCTTCACACCCGAAGTCGTCTATTGGGCCGACGATAAGCCGCAATACATTTCGCTCGAGGAATATGCCCTCGAACGCATTGCCGCGCAGGAAAGCAACGAAATCATCGAACGCATTATCGTGCTCGATGGCGAGCCCATTGGAACGATCACAGCGAGGGATTACGTCGCCAGAACATGCCAATGCACGCTGGGGATAGTCATCGCAAATCCTGCCTGCTGGGGACATGGTTACGGCTATGAAGCCTTGCGCCAGTTCTTTTACATTCTTTCAGCAGAGGGAATCGGACGGCTCTTCCTCGAGACTTATGCCAATAACAAGCGCGCCCAGAAATGTTTTCACAAACTTGGGTTTCGCAAAAAACGCGTCTTCTTTTCGCCGGGATCGGGACGGTTTATCGTGCAGATGATTAAGGATTTGCCACCGATGACGCCTATCGGCGAAGTCATTACACGCGATGATCCGCGCTGGAGACCGCCGCGCAGATAATGCCATGATACGGCTAGAACTCGATCCATAAAGAAAAATAAAGGCGCGGCGTATGCGCAGCATAGCCGCGCAAGCGAGCCGTATGCGCAACGCGCAAAGGCGAGCGAATAAAAAATTAATCCAAAGACTTAAAACACAACTTCAGGCTTTCAAATGAAAAAACAAACACTTCTCACGGCAATCGCCGCAGTAGCTCTCATTTCCGGCCTTTCGGCCTGCAAAAAGGAAACTCCCGTGCCCGATACCTCACCTGCTATCGAAGCGAATCAGACTGACACCGACAAGGATTCACAGGCTGCCGAGGCTCCGGCACTCGATCAGCTCGATCGCAAAACGTTTAATCAGACCGCTCTGCGCATGGATTTGCCGCTTTTCTGGATGCACGAGGATACGCCCAATAACACCGTGCGCCCCGAAATTCTGACGACGCTCAACTTTTATCCGACGTCCGACACGATTGCATGGAAAGATGCCGACGGCAAGTTTACACAGGAATTCTACGACCTGTACCAGAAGATGGTCGCCAACAGCAAAAATCCGTTTGAAGGCATTGCCGAAGGCGACGCGGACCTGCCACGCATCAAGAAAGTCGCGGAAGAACTCAATCAGGCGTCCGTGACCGCCATCGTGACAGACATGTCCACGGCTTCCGAAGACGATGTCAAATTCGTCAAGGCCATGCTCAAGGCCGCCAATGCCATCGACAAACTCTATGCAACGCAGACGGGTGCCGACCGCGTCCTGAGTAAAATTCCCGCCAATGACATCATGTCCAAAAGCATGGCCCGCCGAAACTGGGGAATCATGCCCATGAGTCCTCGCCTTTCGGCCGATTCCGAATGCCGCGCACTCGCCGGTGTTTCCACGTTCCCCGTGGGTGTCTATCCGGAATCCCTTCAGAATGAGCCCGATTTCTGCGCCAAAATTGCCGAACAGAATGAAAAGAATGCAGAAATCTTCGCACCGTTCACCGTCGTCATCGAAGCCGATGACGGTCTCACGACCGTTCCTTACAGCGAATTTTTCAAACAGGATATGACCGAAGTCAGCAACGCCCTCAAGGAAGCTGCCGACGTGATCGCCTCTAATCCCAAAGAAATGCCGCTGAACAAATACCTGCGAGCCGCCGCCGAATCTTTCCTTACCAACGACTGGAACCCGGCAGATGAAGCCTGGGCCGCCATGAATTCCACGAATTCCGCATGGTATGTCCGCTGCGCACCCGATGAAACCTATTGGGAACCGTGCTCGCGAAAAGCAGGATTCCACCTCACGTTCGCACGCATTAACCCGGACGCCCTCGCATGGCAGGAAAAACTCACCCCGCTGCAGCAGGAAATGGAAGAACGGCTCGCCAAACTCGCCGGCGCGCCTTACAAATCGCGCACGGTCAGTTTCCATCTTCCCGACTTTATCGACATCATCACGAACAGCGGTGACGATCGCGATCCTTACGGCGCAACGATTGGACAGTCGCTCCCCAACTGGGGTCCGGTGGCGAATGAAGGCCGCGGCCGTACCGTCGCCATGAACAACCTCTATACCGATCCCGACAGCCTCCAGGACAGACAACAGCTCGCGTCGTCCATGTTCGTCGCCAAAGACATGGAACTCCTCGACGATGCCACAGGCCCCGGCCTGCTCAGCACCATCCTGCACGAGGCCACGCATAACCTCGGTCCCGCACACGAATACACCGTCAACGGCAAAGTCGATGACGACATCTTTGGCGGCGAACTCGCCACGCTCGCCGAAGAATTCAAAGCACAGACCGCCTCTTTCTGGTTCCTCCCATTCCTCGTTGAAAAAGGCGTTATTTCTCAGGACCTCGCCAAAAAGAGTTATGCCGATTCCGTCTATTGGGCTTTCAATCAGATTTCACAGGGCATGAAAACAGCCGATGGTCACATTAAACCCTATCCGCAGCTCGCCGCCATCCAGGTCGGGTTTATGCTCGAAAAGGCCGCTCTCAAATTCGATCCCGAAGCCATGGCCGCCAACGGCACGGACAAGGGCGCGTTCAGCATCGACCTCGAAAAAATGCCCGAAGTCTCCGACCAGCTCATGAAGCAAATCGCTCAGATTAAGGCAAAAGGCGACAAAAAAGCACTCGTCGAACTGCAGAAAAAATACATCGAAGGAACCATCGTGCCGTTCGATCTCATCCAGGAACGCATGCTTCGCTTGCCAAAAGCGAGTTTCGTTTACAGCGTCAAGTTTTAACATTTCGCGCCCCCTCGGGGGCGCTTGCGCCTATTTGCGCACATGGTGGGTCTTACTTTGGGGCGCGGGCAAACGCCCACGAAAAGCCCCATAAGGACAAAGGAATTTACTAAAAAAACAAGGATTTTACATCATTGCGTTCTCCTGCCTCCTGCCTCCTGCCTAGTTTCCGATAGGATGACGGCCCTAACTAAAACCATGAGTGTTTGAATAGATACAAACCATTCGATAAACAATTCAGGCATTCTCAGTTTTAACTAATTTTGTTCAACATTGAGCCTGTTTTGCGAATTTTACACACACAACCCCCCAAAAAATCCCTTTATTTTGAAGAATCTGCTTTTATCACCTTGACAAATCGACTTGTGACTAATAGAAGTAACGATGTACTTTAATGCGCCTTAAACGTACATTCGTACACACGCGCATTTGTCACATATTATTTCAATAAGGAATCCAGTAATGAAAAAGCATCTTACCACAATTTTGGCGCTCGCCATGGCGTTATTCATGCCGCTGGCCGCTGTGGCGCAGGATGCCGAATCTATCACTTCTGCCGATATTTTTGGTGCCCGTGCCGATTCTGAACCTGCCGTTCAGGCACAAGATACAACTGCTCAGAAAAGCGACGAAGTCAAGGACGCTGAAACACGCGATGCTGCACGCAATGCCGCCACTGATACAAAAGCCGACGATGCGAAAGCCGATGCCGCCGACGATGCAAAGGCTGACGATGCAAAAGCTACCGAAGTCGCCAAAAAAGACGTCAAAACGTCCGACGACAAAAAAGCCGACGATGGCGAGAAAAAAGACGAGGACAAGAAAAGCTGGTCAGTTGGCGCTACCGCTTCTTTCGATCTCGGTCTCGGCGCATTTACAAAGCATGAGTATGCGAGAAAAATCCGTTCGCGCTTTGCCCTGGAATTATCCGGTTCCTACACCATTCCCGTCATCGATGTCGATGTTCATGCCGAAACGGGCTTCAGCCAGTGGATGAGCAAAGCCGGCGGTTCAAACGGCCAGTACGAATTCCGTTGGGCCGATTCAAACATCGGTTTCTCACGTAACATCTGGGAATACAAGAGCGGCATATTTGGCGTCTCGTTCGATGCCGATCTCAGCTTCTTGCTCCCGACCTCGACAGCCACGATCAACGCAAAGCAGTACACGACCATCACCCCGACGCTCTCCGCCAAAGTCAGCTTCTGGAAACTCAGCCTTCTCTATTCAATCACTTACGGCCACAGCTTCCATAAATACACGAGCCTGACGTTCGATCCGTCCGAAGTCGATATCCTTTCGCGTTCCGCCGGCGTCGAGCTCATTGGCACGCATAACATCGCGACGGGCGGCGTGCTCACCGAAATCGAACTCCTCAACCAGTTCGTCCTCAGCATCGATTTCATCAAGCAGTTCAGCATGAGCGTCGGCCTCGGTTTCAGCGACAGCTGGACTTACGACAACGGCACCATCACGGCCAAGGATGAGTACACCAATCCAAACGCCAGAGTCGGCCGCGGCCATACACAGCTCAGCGCCGGTTCACTCGCCTTTGTCTACAAACCCATCAAGTACCTGTCCCTCTCGCTGGCGATGAACTCCGTCCAGCCTTGGAAAACAGCCGACAACAAGACGTATCGCTTCCCCTGGTTCGATACCGTCAGCCCGTCCAAGAACTACACGAAGTTCGTTTTCGTCGCTTCGTTCAATTACTAAATTCTCTCAAAGGCCGTTCGTTTGAACGGTCTTTTTTTTTGTGTGGGCGGGCTATCGGCGTTGCCGATACGCCCGCCTCGCGGCGCTATTGCATACGCGCCGCTTTTTTTGCGTATGCCACACTCAAACCTCTAACCCCCTCATTCATACGAAATCCCAATCCACGCCTGCCGTCCCGGCAATGGATGCTGCAAAACATCCTCCGACTGCATATCGTTGAGCAGATTCAGAATCGCCACGCTGAGATGCCATCGATTCGCAATTGTCAGCGTCGCCTCGATCCCCGGCCTAAGACGCGGCTTCAGATACGATGTTCCTGCCATATTGCGCGATATCCGAGACTGCCAATCTACGAACATTGCCGCATGCCACACGTCATCGTCCCACCCCAGTTCCGCATGGACGCGATGCCGTGGTGCCGTCGGCATATCGTAGCCTTCCGCTGTCTTTGCATGCATATACGTGTAATCCGCCCCTATCGAAAACCCGCGCCAGAACTTCGATTTCGCATGGATTTCGACGCCCCAGGCTCTCACGCGATCGATGTTTTCGGCAATAAACAAATACGGCGTGGCCGAAAGAAATCGAATGGTATCGCGATGAACGTTGTAAAATCCGGCCACCGAAACATCGAGCCATTCCGCCGGATGATATCCAATCCCGATTTCGTGAATCGCGCTTTTCTGCGGCCTCAAATCCGGATTTCCGCGCAAATACTCCGTCCGGTACCACAATTCATCAAATGACGGATACCGCGCTCCCATCCTCGTGTTCAGCCACACATCCACATCGTCATGCGGCCTAATGCGGAACGCAAATGCAGGCGAATACAGCGGATCAGCGCCAACCGCCCAATCGATGCGAAGCAACGCAGAAACCGCAATTCTGTCATCCCAAAACGTCAGATTCTCCCCTACCCTGCCCTCGATCACATGCCTGTCATGCGGATTCTCCACCGTCACGCCGCTCACCAGATACTCGCTATATACATTCTGATACTCGTAACCGACATCGATAAGCGTTTCGCTATATTTCGGCGCGACAAAACTTGTCTCGGCATGAAACGTCAATCTGTTCTCGCGAAAATCGGAATACGTCCGACGTCCCCCGATAAATGCCGTCGGATTCTCATAAATATCGCGTGCAAATCGATGCGACACATCCGCAGTAATCTGCGCGGTTGCATCCCCGGCCTTAACTGGCTCGAATTCGCCGTGAATCCCGCTCAGGGAAAGAAGATACCCCTGCGTCGCATAGCGGTAACGCGCCGGAAATTCGGACAGCCCCGCCTCCTCGCGTTCGATATCCGAAAGAAGCGTAAATGCAGATATATCGCCGATTTGCGTCTTCCAATCCATGGCGAGTTGTCCGCCAAATCGGAATGCCGCGTTGTGTTCCCGCGTCTGACAATCCCC
This sequence comes from Myxococcota bacterium, assembly GCA_045597285.1. GTDB lineage: Bacteria > Myxococcota_A > Bradymonadia > UBA4248 > UBA4248 > UBA4248. The sequence goes on along the minus strand of JAZODZ010000143.1, from coordinate 626 downwards.
CTCGGCATCGATATATTTAAAACGCCCCGGAGAATCGTCTCCAAATACCGAAAGTTCGACATCCACATCGCCAAAAGATTTCATACCACGCCCAAACAGGCTGAAATCCTTCATCGAACTGACGGCAATCGATCCCCCCAGCGGCGTTTCATGCTTTGCAGGAACGAGCTGCACGATGCCGCCCACGGCCCCCGAAGCGATGCCATCACCAGCGTTCGATAACAATGCCGACCCAAACAACGCCGACGGTATAGCACTCAAATCTGCCCCCGCATCGGACAGAGAATTCAACGCCACGTGCCGATACTGAACGACGATATCCTGGCTTGCAGAACCGCGAAAACTCAGTGTTTTGCGCTGAAGTCGGCTGCCGTTGTCGCTGATGTGTACCGAAGGATTGCGTCCAAGGATTTCTGACGTTTCCTGCAAACGCGTGGACGCCTTCACCGTCTCCAAATGCCCCAGATGCGAATCAAACGCGCTCTCCACGATTTCTTCGCCTTCGGTTTCAACTGCTTCGAGTTCAAGCACTTCCTGCCCATACGCCGATGCCACAGGAATCCCGAACAATGCACAGAATATGAGAATTATGCGAGCTGAAGCCATCGACACGACCAACGAACACG
>JAZODZ010000142.1:0-2230 GCA_045597285.1 Myxococcota bacterium | reverse complement strand
TGTCCCTTCCTCAGCCATTGGAGAGGGGGGTCAGGCCGTGCCGTATGAAATAGGCACGGCAATATAATAAATATTTATAATAATAACAAATAATATAAATTATTATAAATATAATTCACGTTCCCGCGTTATTCGGCATCGTCCGAAACGACGGTCGTAATGCCGAGTTCGTCGAGCTGTTTTTTATCGACATCGCTCGGCGCGTCGGTCATCAAATCGGTGGCCTTGTTGGTTTTCGGGAATGCAATGACATCGCGCAGCGAATCGGCGCCGGTCAGAAGCATGACCATGCGGTCGAGGCCAAATGCAAGCCCCCCGTGAGGAGGCGCACCGAATGAAAGCGCATCGAGCAGGAAGCTGAACTTCGCGCGTGCTTCTTCCTCGCCAATGCCGAGGGCCGCGAACACCTTTTTCTGCACGTCGATGTTGTGAATACGAATCGAGCCGCCGCCCAGCTCGATGCCGTTGAGCACGAGATCGTAAGCCTGCGCATACACCTTGTCAAGTTCGCCGGCCTCGAATGCGGGCCAGTCGCAGCTGCGCGGGCTCGTGAACGGATGGTGCATCGCGTACCAGCGGTTGTCCTCGTCTGACCATTCGAACATCGGGAAATCCGTGACCCACGTCAGACCCACGTCTTCGGCTTTCGTCATGACTTTGGGCACCCAGTTGTTGCGGACCGCGATTTCTTTGCGGACGCGGCCGAGCGCGTTACGGGCCGTGTTGAGTTTGTCGGCCACGAACATCAGCGTCGCACCGTCTTCGGGCTTCAGCATGTCGAGGAGCGCGGCTTTTTCTGCGTCAGAAAGCTGTTTCGCGATGCCCGCATCGAGCTCACCGTTGACGACTTTCGTCCACGCAAGGCCCTTTGCACCATACGTTTTGGCGACATCGCCATACGTCTGTTCGATGTCTTTGCGGCTCAGCTTGACGCTCGCCGGAACGACGATGGCGCGAATCGTGCCCTGTTTGTTTTCGAGCGCGGACGCGAAAAGTTTGAACTCGGTGTTGCGGAAAATTTCCGTCACGTTGTTCAGTTCCATGCCAAAACGAATATCGGGCGCATCGACGCCAAAGCGATCCATCGCCTCATCCCAGCAGATGCGTTTGAACGGACGCGGCAGATCGATGTTCAGAATCTCTTTGAAAATCGTGCAAATCATCTCTTCGCAGACGCTCTGAATGTCGTCTGGTTCGATGAACGACATTTCCATATCGATCTGCGTGAATTCGGGCTGGCGGTCCAGACGGAGGTCTTCGTCGCGGAAACAGCGCGCAATCTGGTAATAGCGGTCGAATCCGGAAACCATATAGAGCTGTTTGAAGAGCTGCGGCGACTGCGGAAGCGCATAGAATTTGCCCGGCTGCACGCGGCTCGGAACGAGATAATCGCGGGCACCTTCGGGCGTCGATTTGCCGAGCACCGGCGTTTCGAGATCGAGGAAATTCTTGTCTTCGAGCACGCGACGGATGATGCGCGTGATCTTGCTGCGGATAATGATATTGCGGTTCAGACACGGACGGCGCAAATCGAGATAGCGATATTTGAGGCGCAGTTTTTCGTCGGCATCGCAGCGATCATTGATCGCGAACGGCGCTGTCTCTGCGCGGTTGAATATGCGCAGCTCTTTTGCCTCGACTTCGATTTCGCCCGTCGCAAGTTTCTTGTTCGCATCTTTGCCGCGCGAAATGACTTCGCCTTCGACGCCGATGACCCATTCGCCACGAATCTTCGAAGCCTGTTCAAACAACGGGCTGTTGTTGTCGATGCGAATCTGCGTCACGCCATAGCGATCGCGAAGGACGATGAAAAGGAAGCCGCCGAGATTGCGGTAATCCGAGCACCAGCCAACCAGACGCACTGTTTTGCCCGCATCCGTGCCACGGAGTTCGCCACACGTGTGCGTGCGCTTAAAACCATTCAGAAATTCACTCATATTCAATCCTTTATTCCGTTCGCAAAAGGCTTTTCCCACACATGGAAAGAAGCCCCGCCCCCTTCAAATCAATGGGGTAAATGCGCCAAAAAACATATGGCAAACGGCGCGTTATAATCGCATTGCATGGACTTGTAAATTTTATTTGCACGGCGATAGCCGCGCCATCGCGAGCCGTATGCGCAAAAGGCGCATAGGCAAGCGCAAAAAACAAGCAGAGACGTTCCATGGAACGTCTCTCGCCGCGTATCGCAACGCGATAGCGGCGATTCGCACGGCGTATCGGCAAGGCC
>JAZODZ010000141.1:0-12630 GCA_045597285.1 Myxococcota bacterium | reverse complement strand
TATTCATTCTTTGGATGATAAACGATGTATCATTATATTGAACGCAAAATCGAATCTCAACTCATCTATCTCGCCAAACACTTTCCCGTGGTCGTCATCGGCGGGGCGCGGCAGACTGGAAAAACGGCTTTAGTTCGCCATCTGTTTGATGATGAGAAGAACGTGTTCTCGAAAACGACACGATTTACCCCATAGAAATCAAGAAAAATGCCGATCCTGGGCGCGATGCGATCAAGAATTTCGTGGTGTTGGACTCGCTATCAAAACAAATCGGTACAGGGGCCGTGATTTGTTTGTCTTCTCAGTGTTATCCGCTTGCGATGAATCATCTCGTTGTTCCTGTTTCGATGCTGTAATCCGTTGCGTTCGTGTATGCGACTCGCAAGCATTTATTTTTTATTCCTCCGGGAATCGTCTATCTTTGCGGCAATACCGAACAGGCCAACGAACCCCGCAAGCCAAAAGAAAAAGCACGGAATTTTACGTTCCACGGCACGGCGTATCGGCGGCACCGCCCCAACGCACGGCGTATCGGCCGCAGGCCGATAGCCGTGCCAGCCGCGCGTATGCAATAGCGCGGCAACCAAAAAAAAAAGGCATTCAACGAATTGAATGCCTTGCGATACCGAGGATCGGAATCGAACCGATATGGAGTTGCCCCCGGCAGATTTTGAGTCTGCTGCGTCTACCAGTTCCGCCACCCCGGCGTAACGAAAAGGCCTTTTGCCATATCGGCGGCGTGATGTCAATAATTATTGGAATAAAATGCATCGAGCAGGGGGGCGTAACGGTGTTCGACGGTCGTGCGGCGCGTCAGGCCAGTCGGCGTCAGGATGCGCGGATCCTCCGCCAAAGTGTGCGGAATCACGGCGATTTTCTGTATATTTTCGTGCGTCGAACGGCGGATGTTGCATTCGTCGACGAGGCTTTTGACGTACTTGTAAACACTGGGATTCTGCGCGAGTTCGGCGAACGGCGCGTCGGGGATTTTTTGCGACTGCGCCCACGATTTGAGGGCTTCGCTGTCGAGATAGATGAGTGCGGTCAGGAACGGGCGATCCTGGCCAAATATAAAGATTTCGTCGATGATGTCATGACGGGCGATGATTTCGCGCATGGGCGAGACGTCGACGGACGTGCCGCATGAAAGCGTGATCGAAAAACTGCGGTGCGTGCAGAGGCCGCATCGATCGTCCTCGAACACGATGTCGTCCATGTTTGAAAAGCTGGCGGCGCGGCGCGATTTGACCGCGAGTATGCCGTTTCGGATGCGGGCTTCGACGCTTTTGAGGTAGCCGCCTTTGCCCATGAACTGCTGGATGTGGACGAAGCCGAATTCGCACGTCGTGTAGGCGTTGTAAACCTTGATGCCCAGGTCTGTGTAAAACTCGGCGGTCTTGGAGTTGAAGTGATCGCCGTAGGAAATGACGGCTTTGAGATCGCAGAAAGTCTTGTTTTTTAAGGGACTGACGCAGAGGGAATTGAGCAGGGAGCGCGTCCATTGCGGATGCGAGGCGTGCCTGGCGTTGAAGCGGCCGGCCTTGATGCAGAGCTGCCGCCATTTTTTGCCGGCGGAAGAGGATTTGTCGGGCACCTGGATTTTTTTCCGCACGGTGTCGAGGCTTGTCGGGAGCAAAAAGGCGAGCGTCACGTCGTGGTGAAGGCAGGCGAACACGTCGGTTTCGGGCGTTTTGCAGCAGAACACGGCCCCCGACTGCACGCATGCGGCAAAGATGGCCAGGACGACGGTGTGCGGCGTGTGCAGGTCGACAAAGACGCGGGAACTGCTGTCGAGGTCGAACTGTGCCTTCAAATCTTCGGCCTGATCCTGGAGGTGCGCGTAGGGCAGATCGATGGGACGCGCGTCGAGGTGCGAACCCTGTGTGAAAAGGCGTGCAATCGTGGCGTTGACGAGGGCGGGTGCGATGGCCGGGCCGGTGGCTTTGCCGAAGGCGATGATTTGCGGTGACGGAAGCTGTGCGTTCCGTGCGTCGATGGCCTCATCATCGGCTGAATGGCTTGAAATATATAGGAATCTGCGCCCTTCGATATGCTTGTCGCGATCGGATTTGAGCCACGTGTCGAGGCGTTCCAACGTGCGGACGACGACCGATGCCGGGAATCCATTTTGGGCGCGTGCGGCCTCGAGTTCTTCCTCGATATGGCGGAATCGCATGTCGGGCGGCCAGATGCAGGCGACGGCGGCAACCCTCTGACAGGCGCACCAGACTGCGAATGTCTGCCAGTAGACGTGCGTGTCGATGTCAAATATGACGCGGGTTTCGCGGCCAATGCCGTTCGATGCCAGCGCCCCGGCCAGCCTGTTGACGTGATCGAAAAACGCCTTGCGCGTCAGCGTTTCGCCGCCATATTCGACAAAAAATGGCAGTTCCGGGTCCGCCTGAAGGCGCTCAAGCCCTGCGATGATCCAGGATTTTTGTGTGGCTGCTTTCTTTTTCTTTTTCATGGCGAGTGGCAAAACGATTGAGAACTGAACGATTATAGCTAATAATAGCGAGGCGTGTATGCCTTTCTGACTTTTTTATACGACAGGACAATTTATGCAACATCGAATACTTTTGGCGGTGTTACTGATCATTATCGCGCTTGGCTTCAATGCTTGCTGTATGGCGTGCAGGGATATGACAGCTTCTCCGATTCCGATGAGTTTGGCGGTTGAGGCCGATGAGGCGGAAATGTGGCAGGAAGCGGCCAAACAGCTGAAAGCCCGTGATCGGCGCATCGATATCGATGTGTCGCCGCGTTCCGGTGAAAGAGGCTATCTCAATGCGATTACAAAGTCGGAGGATGGGCGCTGGGGGATTTGCATTGCGCCGAAGCTGGCATATCTGGATGGCGATCGTGCTGCGGTGTGGCCGCTCTATTGCGGTGCGCTGGAAACCTCAAATCCCGATGTTTCGCTTCAGAATATTGTCATGGCGTTTCAGGCGAACGGTATCGAACCGAAGGATGATGAATCGGCCGAGGCGTTCCGTCAGCGCGTTCTCGAGGCGTCGACGCCCGAAAATCCCGTCTGTTTTTCAGTCTTTCCAAGTCTCTTTGCGTCCAGTGAAACCATTTCGGAAATCCTGATTGAGAATTATCTGATTGCCTGTTCCCGGCGCATTGACGGCCATTATTCGGAGTTTATTCCCGATGGTCTGCTGTCTTCATGGATGCTTGCGCAGGCTGCCCTGATCACCGAGAGCAATTCGCTGATATCGAGGGCTTTCAGGCAAATCATGCGTTTCCGTTCGCGCGAGACGTCGGTTTATGGCCTTTCTTTGGAGGCTTATACGGAATTTCTGGCGCGGAAGCAGGTTCAGGCCGAGATCAGTTGTATGCGGGCGATTAAGGCGAGCGATGATGGCGGTTATCATCTGTTGAGCCACGAGAATGCGCAGATTCTGGCGCTTTTGGCGCAGACGGCAGAATCGATGGATGGCGATCGCCTCGAAATGCTGGTGAGAAGTCTGGCTCCGCGCGAAGGTTTGCCGAGTCGTCTGGCCGATGAACGACTGAGTGTGCAGCTCAAAACATGCCGTCTTGCATCGGCGATTCCCGATGTGACGGCCGGCACCGTGGACGCGTGTCTTCCGTGGCTCAGGAAATCCATTTTCGACAAGGACAGCTACGAAATGGCGCTTCGTCTCATCGAAAATGGCATTTACGGAACGAAGGCTGACAGCCCGGCAATCACGGAAAATGTGCTATCCTGGCTTCAGAATGCGCCGATTTCCGATGCGTTGAAATCGTTGCGGCATGAGTTTGGGCAACGGTTTTCGACGAACGAACGGCTGTCGGACGAGGCTCGGCATGTTTTGAGTACGTTTTAAGGCTTGTGGCGGCTTTGGCTTGACGCCATGCGCCGCCATTCGGGCAGGCTATGGCTTGACGCCATACGCCTGCCCTTCCTGTTGGGTGTGCCACACAATATCTTAAATATGAGCGTGTTTTCTGGCTTTTCATCTTTGCTGGAGTAGAGCAAATGCTTCCGATTCCGTTGATTATAGTGGGTATTGCGGCGGGCTGTGCGATAGTGGCACGTCGTGTTAAACGAAATGGTTATCCGGCCGAGGCCAAAAAAATTAGCCGTTGGATGAAAGATGCGTTTTCGGACGAGGACGATGTCTCGCTCGAAGAGGGGCTGAACCGCCTGTTCGACAACGATCGGACGCTGTTGATGAGGGCATTTGAGATGAACAGCGCGGAAATCGTGAAGTGCCTTTTGACGCTGGAAGTGCAGACCGATATTCGCAACAGCAAGGGGTGGACGGCACTCTTTTTTGCGGTCCAAAATGGCGATGCTGAGCTGCTCGACTTGTTGATTCAGACCGGCGTTTCGGTCAACGCGATGGATAAACAGGGGCGGACGGCCTTGTTTTATGCGGAAAACCTCGCTTGTGCGAAGTGCCTCGTCGATGCCGGGGCGCTCGTGGATGCGGTGGATAACGACGGCAGGACGGCACTGTTCTTTTCGCAGACCGAGGAAATGGTTTATTTTCTCGTCGAGCATAAAGCCGATGTCAATGTCGCCGATATCGATGGCCGAACTGCCATTTATTATGCATCGAATGACTCGGTTGCCCACGCATTGCTCGCCAAGCAGGCGAGTTACAATATTTATGACCATGATGGCGTAATGCCGTATGACTTCGTGCGCGATTTCGACAAGCGCAATGCATCCGGCTTTAAGCCGATGACAAAGGAACAGTTTGATATTCAGTCGCAATTGATTTTTTATCAGCTGGCGCGGTGGGAAATCATCCGATGCGTCAACAGCGATAACAATATTCTTTTGAAACAGCGCATTGCGGAGTGGTCGGAACTCAGATCCAGCTATATCCACCAGAAATGGTTAAAAATCAAGGCAGGGCAGATTCGGGATGATAACGGCGATCCGTTGCTTCGGCATTCGATCTACTCGAATAATGCGCAGGCGATGAAACTCCTCATCGAATATGGGGCGGATGTCAATGCGAGCGACAGCCATGGCGATCCGCTGATCTTTTCGACGATTCTGAATAATGAAGCGAGCCTGACGCGCATTCTGTGCGAAGCCGGCGCGGTGACAAATGTTCGGAATGCGGCAGACAAGACGGCGCTCAGAGTCGGCTTTTTCTATCGGAATTACGACATTCTCGAGTTGCTCGTCATTTACGGTGCCGATGTCAATCTTCGGGACGAATTGGGAAGAACGCCCTTATTTTATGCGCAAAAGGGGAGCCTGATCCAGGTCATGGTCGACAAAGGCGCGGATGTCAATGCGAAGGATAACGATGGCAACAGCCCGATTTTTCTGGCCGAATCCAGCGAAACAATCCATGCGCTGGCGCAGAACAAAGCAGATGTCAATTTTCGAAATAACGATGAGGAGACGCCGCTTTTCGTCATTAACAAACCGAGTCTCATTCGGGCATTGCTCGAAGAAGGCGCGAATGTCAACGTGAAGGCCAAGGGAAAATCGCTGCGCGAAGTCGCGCATGGCGACGTGATTTTCGATGAGATGTTCCAATACGTGACAGAACAGATCGAAAACGACAACATCGCACGACTCAAGGAAGTGCTTTCGTCGAAGGCCATCGTGTTTCTCGTCGACTCGTATGGGCCGTTGCTGATTCAGGCCGTGAAGGCAAACAACATCCCGGCTGCGAAGTTTCTCATCGAATCGGGAGCCAATGTGGACTGCCTCGACAAGTATCACGACACGCCGCTCATGCTCGCCATTAAGAATCAGAGCATAGAGTTCGTTTCCATGTTGATTGCGGCGAATGCGATTGTGCATCTCGGAGAGAGTGACAGATTTAGTAAGAGATTTTATTATATCACTGATAACAATCCATTAAAGGTGACAATAACGACTGTCGAATGCAAAAACAATAGTATTGTGAACAGAGAGGGCGTATTCGGAACGGCAGATGCACCAGAAATCGAAAAAACACAGAGGGATTATTATGATCTTCGTTCGTTTTTTTCATACATAACGCTTGCGGGATATGAAAAAGAACTGCTGTCTACGGCGATAAAAACCGGCAATGTCAAGGTTATGAGAGCGCTGTTTGCAGCGGGATTGTCGCCGGATATCGAGTTCTCTGCGACGGAAGGGACGGGGTTCATGCGCGTCGTCAGGACGGGAAATATTGCGATGATCGAGGCGTTTCTCGATGCGAAGGTAGATGTCCGTCAATGTACGGAGGAATGTTATGAACCCCTTATCAATGCAATCAATCAAAATGATTTAAACCACTTTATGCGCCTCATAAAAATCGAATCCGTAGACAGATATATGAAAAGTATCACGCAATCGCGGGCTGAAGTTTTGCTGATGGCCGTGATTCAAAGCGGCAATGACCAAATGCTGAAGTATGTTTTTGAACAATATTCCTATTTTACAAAATGGTTCAAAAATAACATCAATAAGTGGAAAAGTGATTATGAAAACAAGATGGCACGGGAAACGGCATTAAACTTCATTCGACAGGCGATAAGATGCAAGCATGTCGATGTGACGAAGACGTTGCTGCGTCTGTCGCCGTGGGATGTCCGTTATGTTCTCAACGACATCATCGATTCGGATGTGCCGCAAATCATGTCAGGATGTTTCGATAATGCCAATCTGAACGATATCCAGAACATTATCAGATCCGATTCAAGCTACGTCATGCGATCGGTAAAGCGCGGCAATGTCGGCATGATAAGAGTCATCATGGAACGGGCTAAACTGACGCCGAATTTATGCGTCAATAGAGGGCTTGCCAGTACGAGTCTGCTCGAGTGGGCTTTGATGAGTGCGTCAGACGATGTTTGCAAATATCTTATCGATAGTAGCAAGAAGGAAGACTTCGACTGGGCAGAACTCAAAAAGGTCTCGATTTCGCCCGAGGTCAAGAGCTACATCGATAAGAAATTCCTAGGGGAATGATTCTGGGGAACAGACCTCGCCCACCCGCGTTGCGGGCACCCTCTCCCATTGGGAGAGGGAAATGGGGTTTCTACCTACATAAGACTTGTTCACAGTCTACCGTATTCTGTCCCCGGGCCATTTCGCCCTTTGATGGCGATTTTCTAGCGTTAATCGAAGGTCTCTCGAATATCCACGCTCGTTTAACAAAGCACTAATTCATCTTCTTATCGAGAAGGCGCTTGAGCTGTGCCGCCTCTTCGCCTGTTTCGTCTGCGGCTTTTTCGGGGTCTTCGGTGCCCATTTCACCGTTTGCCCGCAGTTTGGCGAGCAGTGCATCCATCCGGAGACCGTTCTCATACGATTCGTCGTAATAGAACTTGAGCGTCGGCACGCGGCGAAGCTCGATCTCTTCTCCGAGCACGGAACGCAGGAACGGCGCCGCATTCATGAGCGCATCCATGATCTCTTTCTTGTCGCCGCCTTCGGGGCAAAGCCACCGAACCGACGCAATCGAAAGGTCTGCCGACATCGAAACGTCCGTCAGCGTCACCTGAAGAAGCCGCGGATCCTGCACCTCTTCAAAAAGCGCTCCCGAAAGAACGCGCAAAACTTCTTTTGCTACTTTTTCCTGTCTGTATTTGCCCATTTCTTTTCGATTTCAAGTTGAACGAGAGAGCAAAGGCTCTCCCGTATTTTTCGTATGGCGTGCCTATTTCATACGGCACGCAATGCCAGGGCTATTTCGCGCGCTCAATACGCCCTGGCGGCTGCGCTATTTCATACGCGTTGCTTGCTGATTATTTGTCGAGTACCGCCTTGACCACAGCATCTGCTGTAATCCCAAAGTGTTTGTAAAGCAATCCCGCCGGTGCCGATGCGCCATAAGTACTCATGCCGATAAACTTTCCTTCATCGCCAATGAATTTTTCCCAGCTCATCTCACAGGCGGCTTCGACTGCGACGCGATTCTTCACCGATTTCGGCAAAACGGACTCGCGATAGTCTTTGTCCTGTTCCCAGAAAAGACGGCTGGCGGGCACCGAGACGACGCGCCCCTTCTTGCCCTGCGCCTTGAGCTGATTGTACGCATCGATCGCGACATCTACTTCAGAACCGGATGCGAGAATGATGAATTCAGGATCGTCATCCGTAATGAGCGTGTAAGCGCCTTTCTTGAGGTTTTCGGCGGCCGCATACACCGTTCTGTCGAGCGTCTGACAATTCTGACGTGACAGCGCCAGACCGACGGGACGATCCGACTCGACGGCATATTTGAAGGCTTCAATCGTCTCGTTTGCATCATTTGGACGAATGAACACGAAATCCGGAATGGCCCGCAGGGACGCGAAATGCTCGATCGGCTGATGCGTCGGGCCGTCTTCGCCGACACCGATAGAATCGTGTGTCCAGACCCAGAACGCGTGTGCTTTTTCGAGGGCACCGAGACGGATGCAATGGCGCATATAATCGCTGAAAACGAGGAACGTTGCGCCATAAGGAATGAATCCGCCATAGAGCGCCATGGCATTCACGATAGCGGCCATCGCGTGTTCACGAATGCCAAAGAACATATTACGGCCGGCGCGATCGGTTTTGCTGTAATCGCCGGAGCCCTTCACATACGTTTTGTTCGATTCATGGAGATCCGCGCTGCCGCCCATCAGTTCAGGAAGTTTGGCATGGAGGGCGCTCAGAACTTTGCCGCCGGCCGCTCTCGTGGCCATCGGTTTGCCAGCTTCAAATGCCGGAACTTTGTCCCAGTCGGCCGGCAGTTTGCCAGCCATGCGGCGTTCAAATTCAGCGGCAAGTTCGGGATATTCGGCACGATAGGCTTCAAAATCCGCTTTCCACGCATCGTAACAGGCATCGTGTTTTGCAACACGCGCCTTGCGGCTTTCCGCGACGCGTTCTGGGACAAAGAACTGCGCATCCTCTGGCCAGCCATACGCGGCTTTGGTGAGCTTGATTTCATCGGCACCGAGCGGTGTGCCGTGGACTTTCGACGTATCCTGCATGTGCGGGCTGCCGAACCCGATGTGGTTGCGAACCGAAATCAATGTCGGCTTCTCATGCTGAGATTTTGCAAGCGAAATCGCGGCATCAATCGCCTCGAGATCCGTACCGTCCTCGACCTTCAGAACATTCCAGTTCTGCGCTTCAAAGCGTTTGCAAACGTCTTCGGTAAAGCTGACATCGGTCGTGCCATCAATCGTGATATGGTTATTGTCGTATAGAACGATGAGTTTTGAAAGCCCCCAGTGACCGGCCAAAGACGCGGCTTCAGAAGAAATGCCTTCCATCAGGCAGCCATCGCCGCAAATCGCATACGTGTAGTGATCGACAATCTTGTGCCCCGGCTTGTTATAACGCGCTGCGAGATGCGTTTCAGCGAGCGCAAACCCGACCGCATTCGCAATGCCCTGACCGAGCGGCCCCGTCGTCGTGTCAATGCCCGGCGTGATGTGATTTTCCGGATGCCCGGGCGTGATGCTTCCTAGCTGGCGGAACTGCTTCAAATCGTCCAGACTGACGGGATACCCATTCAGATGAAGCAACGCATAAAGCAGCGAAGACGCATGGCCGTTCGAGAGAACAAACCTGTCGCGATTCGACCAGCCCACGTGATTCGGTGCGAGGTGCATGTGACGGCTCCAAAGAACATGCGCCATCGCCGCACATCCCATCGGTGCCCCCGGATGCCCGGAATTCGCAGCCTGAATCATATCCATCGCAAGCGTCCGAATCGTGACCACGTTCAGCTGATCAATATCCATATCCGCAACTTTCAAATCCCATTCTGTCGCCATTTCACCTCTCCATGTCGTGGGAAAATACAATCGGCATCGAAATGCCGTACAAAGCTATTTTTTATATTATTTCGCCTTATTTGAAGCCGCTGTCACAACACCCGTAATATCCGCAAGAATGTTGAAAAATTCCTGCGCCTCTTTGGCTACCCTGTCGCGCATCGTGCTAATGCCGTTCAATATATCAAATGACGAATATTCAAACGGATCATAATAACGGGATAATGTTAAATACATCATCCTACCCTTCACATGCAGATAACACTTCGCTCGATACTTGGTCTGTATGCGTTCCAGCGAGGAATAGAATGCAGGGATAATCTTTGAATTCACAAGCGAAATGCCACCGATAACATCACCGGCCATCTCTTCGTGTAATTCGATATTAAACTTGTTAATGAGCGTAATATCGCGTTCTGGATAAAACCCTAGCACGCGCAAGGCTTTCAGTTCATCTTGCTGTGGTTTGCCATACAAACGCGGTTTGATGATAAACTCGGTTCGCACAAAAGTAGGCATTTGGAACGATATAAGCTGACCGGCAAAAACGTCTTTCTTCTCGTTCTGCACAGTCTTTTTCAGCTTAACATCGTATAATTTTATCGGATTGCCGTTATAGGTGCCCGCAAAATAATCCGAAAGAATACCACCATCCCAGGTATTATCTCGCATGGCAAACGGATATAGTTCTTTCGCATATGTAAGAATATCCTCATCTGCCTGATACGTTCTCGCATTAAAATACTTCTTGAGCTGATCGAACACGATTGTGTCTTTCATGACCTTGGTGCGGCTTGAACGAATCTTTTTAGAGATGAAGTAACAGGCAACCACAACAATGATCGAAATGAAGAAATGGCCGCTTACCAGAAGAATAAAGCCAAAGAAGAGCAAGACGCACCAGACCACGGCGTTGAAAAACGACAGTTTTGCAATCGAAGCGCTCACATTTTCATCGCTATAGAGCTGCGTATGCGGTTTCGTGCGCGTCGGCTTCATTTCGCGTTCAACCGGCTGAATCGAATTGACGGATGACCGATAGCTTTCCGAGTTCAACCAGTCATCAAGTGCATTCACCGATTCCCAATCATCATCGGAACTAATTTGATACATCGGCTCATCATCGGAACTCCCCATGATTTCAATGCCGCCGTCTGAATACCCGGAAATGTAATCATTTCGTGGGTTCGCCGGAGACTTAGGTTCTGTCTGACGATTCGATTTTGGCTTGGCAGAATAACTCGTCACCAAACCGCCAGCCTGGCTGCCCCAATCCGCACTACCCGAACTGCTGCCCCAATCCGCGCTATCCGAACTGCTGCCCCAATCCGAGCTACCGGAACTGCTGCCCCAATCCGCACTGCCCTGGCCGCCCCAAGTGGCCGTCGTTGATTTCCCCGACCGTGAAGACTTGTCTTCCTGCGCAAACGTTGCCGTTCTCGTCTTACCCGATCGAGACAAAGCATCTTCCTGCGCAAACAGCGCGGATCCTGTCTGGCTGGAACGAGACGATTTATCTTCCTGGGCAAAAACTGCTGTCGAGGATTTGCCCGAGCGAGACGACGCATCTTCCTGCGCAAATATCGCGGTTCCTGTCTGGCTGGAACGAGACGATTTATCTTCTTGTGCAAACAAAGCTGTTCCTGTCTGACTAGTACGAGAAGACTTATCTTCCTGCGCAAACGTTGCTGTCGAGCTCTTGCCGGATCGAGATGATTTGTCCTCTTGTGCAAATAACGCCGTCGAGGTCTTGCCCGTTCTGGACGTCTCATCTTCCTGTGCAAATAACGCCGTCGAGGTCGAACCAGAACGAGAACTTCTCGATTCTTTGGAAAATCCAACCGTTCCAGTCTTTCCAATCAGGGATTTCTCGTCTTCGGAATGGAATACACCGCCGTTGTCATCTGGCCAATCGGTGCTGTCTGTGCCCGTACTCAGAGATGCACTCGAACGTGCTCGCGATTTAGAAGGCTTTTTCTTTCTTTCTGCCGTATCGCGTTTATGGCCTCTTGTCGTTTTCTGTGGTTCTTTCTCGACCGGTTCTTCTTCGACGCGATCGGCAAGCGTTTTAATCTCTCCCGTGGTATCCCAGCGGCTGGCCTTGTCTTCCGTCAAATCCTTAGACGCATCGCTACCCCAGTCATCGGACAAAACCTTCGAGGTCTTTTCAGAAAACCCGCTCGACCAGGTATCGAGAGCCGCACGTTCTGGCTGCGCAGAAACCTCTTTCTCCGCCGTGGCTTCACTGCCCCAGTCATCGGACAAAACCTTCGAGGTCTTTTCAGAAAACCCGCTCGACCATGTGTCGATATCTGAACCCGCTGCAACCGGCGCAGCTGCCGCTGTGGCTTCACTGCCCCAGTCGTCGGTTAAAAACTTCGAGGTCTTTTCAGAAAAACCACTCGACCAGGTGTCGATATCTGAACTCTTTGAATCGCCAGAAGGTGCCGCCGTTGTCGAATCGCTTCCCCAATCGTCGGACAAAAACTTCGAGGTCTTTTTCGAAAACCCTGTCGACCAGTTGTCGTCGTACAGCGAAGATTCTGTCGCTGAAGAAAGCCCCTTATCTTGCAAGGAATTCGATGATTCTAGCGTACCGCTGTCCGTTTCCAATTCACTAAAAATCCGGTCAAATCGTTCTGAATTCCACGCCATATTACCCCTCGCAAAAGACACGAAAAAAAGACGCACTAATTTAAGCCATTTCAATGATTGAATCAGTAAAAATTCGACGAATTGCGGCAAAAAAGTAACTATTCAGCCATAGTGCAAAATTTAGACATAGATCCCCTAGGAAACAGGGTTTCCTCTCTCTCCCATTCCCGCCCGCCAGCCGCCGCCTAGCCCAACAAACGTGCGGCCTGGCACACCACTCCCTTTCCGCGTTCAAGCCGCGTAAAAAATGAGTGTCCAGAATGT
>JAZODZ010000140.1:0-2786 GCA_045597285.1 Myxococcota bacterium | reverse complement strand
CCGGGTCACAGTTCGTTTGACAACTCGCCGGAGCTTATCGCAGTCTGCTACGTCTTTCATCGCCTCTCAGCGCCAAGGCATCCACCGTGTGCCCTTTATAGCTTAATCATCCATCCCACTCCTTCGGAGCAGGGCCTGGATATTACCCTAAATTTTTGAATCATTCACGCGGCGTGAACGATTCGGCACTTGATGACTTGAATGAATCCTCTTCATCGATTCATTCGCCTATTTTCTCTATCGCTTTCTTCTTTTCTGTTTTCAATTTCCAACCGATTCATTTTTCAGAACCCCGTCGGCGAGGAAGGCTTATACACGCGTGGATTTTTTATTGCAAGTTTTTTTTCGTTTTTTTTTCGAACGCGTTTTCAACGAACCCGGTTGTAATAGCAGTGACGTATTCTAGGCATATCGTTGTTATTGGCGTGGGCCGCGACGCTGTAACCAAGCAGAGCTGAACTGTTACCTAAAATGTGAAAATATTCTGCTAATTCATTTACAAACGTCATATTTGAACTACAATTTATCCAGGCTGTGTGTTTTATGAGGACAGCAACAAACAGAAGGAGAAAAACAATGTCATCAGGAACAGCGAAAGTTACGGCAAACGCTGGACTTAATGTCCGCAAAGGCCCGGGAACAAACAACTCAAAAATCGGTGCGCTCTCGAAAGGACAGTCAGTCAAGTATTATGGTGAAACCAATGGCTGGCTTCAGATCAACTACTCCGGGCAAACTGGCTATATTTCAAAACAATACACAACAGTCACATCGGGTAGTACGGGAGGCGGTTCTACAAACAGCGGTGGCAACAGCGCAAGTTCAGCTTCGGGGAAAGTCCGCGTTACCGCTTCCGCGCTTAACGTTCGTGCCGGTGTCGGAACGAATTACAAGGTTCTCGGTTCTCTCTCCAATGGTACGGTAGTCAGCTATTCAGCTGAATCCAATGGATGGCTTAGAATTTCTTATAATGGCTCCACGGGCTGGATTTGTAAAAAATACACGACGCCCTCCAATGGCGGCGGCAATTCCGGCAACAGCAATGCCAGCAGCAGCAATGCCAGCGAATCCACAAAGACCATGTATGTCACAGCATCATGCCTCAATGTCCGCAATGGAGCCGGCACAGACCACTCCAAAATCGGTTCGCTCAACTTTGGCGCTTCCGTTTCCGTGTACAAGACATCCGGCAACTGGGCTCAAATCAAGTACGGTTCTGGCAAGGGTTGGGTATGCAGTGATTACCTCTCGTCCAACAAACAGTCATCCAACAGTGGCGGCAACAGCGGTGGCGGTTCCACACCTTCGGGTACGAATCCTGCGGAATATGCGACCAACTATCTTTACAGCAAGACCGGTCTTTATACGCATGACTTCATCAAGCACAGTCCCAAGCTGCCAAACCTCACGGATCTCTCCATCTACGGTGCAACCTATAACTATGGTTACAACTGCAACTGCGCCAACTTCGTGACTGCATGTTCGCAGAACTGTGGCTGGCTAAGCAAACACTTTGACGGTGTTTCATCGATGTACAGCAGCTTGAAAAATGGCTATGGCTATCGCAAGATCAGCGGTTATGATGCCAAGAAAGGCGACATCTGGTGCAACTCTTCACTTGGTCACACGGAACTCGTTTATTCACGCAACGGAAGTTCGATCACGCTTATCGGTTCCAACAACGAGGGGACGAAAAAACAGCGCGTCACTTACGCGAGCAAGAACGCGAGCGACGGCTACTATCTCTCCCGTCAATAAACCGTCAGGTAAATCATAATTCGAGCCGCTCTTACAGGAGCGGCTTTTTTGTTACCATAATTGTTCTGGTGCGGCGTATGCCGCAGGCATAGCCGCACCCGCGCGGCGTATCGGCCGATAGCCGCGCCCAAAACATCAAACGCCGGTGACGTTCAGCAGGGCATTATCAACTGCAACGCGGCAGCCCTTAAAATCATTGCCAAGGAGATGTTCGGCATCGCCCAAATCGCGCGAAACCTTCTGGCTGTCACTCCCTATACAGCCGCGCATCAGGCGGAACAGACCGTTATCAGGCCACTTCTCGATGATGCCGTTCAAGTTCTTTTCGGCTTCAATACGCTTGCCCAGGCGAGCAAGGCACTGAACCACGACAATCGCGATGGCTTCGGAACGAAGGACATGCGGCTCGAGGTAGCGCAGGATAAACTCATAACTCTGGCGTGGAAGCTGGTTTGCCATGAGATCGCACAGCTTGAGCGCCGCTCGCTGGTAATCGGGATCGGCATTGAGCGCATACGTCATGTGTTCGACAAGACGCGTTGCCGGAGCCATGATGCCCTCACGTGACGCCCGCCGTTCCGCCTCGCGCATTCCCATCCAGTTCGCATACGCATGGAAATTCGACGTGCCGATGACATCGCGTACTTCGTCGATCCATTCACGGCTGCTGCGGTTCGTGAAGTGGCTCAGTATCCGGGCACCGATATCCGCAAGCGCCGTCTGAATCTGCTCGCGTTCGCAAGTAATCTGGCCGCAGAACAGCAGATTTCTGGTCGCGACATCGATCATGTTCACGCTCAAGATCAGGCCGGTCTCGTCATCCATAATGCGGCCGGTCAGGGCGATGTCGCCCTTGATCGACTTCGTCGCACGGATAATCCACTCCGTTTCGGGGAGCGAATAGAAGACTGCGAAAGCACAGGCATTTCGTTCGACAGAATACTCGATTTCAGAAGCTTCGCGGACGACGAGCATCTGGGGGACAGTCACAAACCCTTCATTCAGAGTGAGGATTTCGGCCAGATCTT
>JAZODZ010000139.1:0-2433 GCA_045597285.1 Myxococcota bacterium | reverse complement strand
CCTCACTGAACTAGTGCCGTCATTGGCAACCAACAAACGTCTCAATAATTCAAAAATTCACTCTTAGTCATTATTTTTACCATTAAATTTGTTTTTTTTAGTATCCTGTCGAATTTTAATAGTTTTTGTCCCTTCCTCAGTTCTGAATCTCAGGTATTCTCCCCACACGTCTCGAAAATCTGTTCGAAATTGTTCTATATTTTTATTGCCTTGAGCAGATATAGACATAATCGCCTTCGTTCACGCGATCCGTATATGACACGCGCTGATACTTGCCAGCCAAATCCATCGTCTTTACGCCGTCCGAACTGCAGCTCGTAAAGCTCATCGAGCCGATTGTTATCACATGCGTGCCGTTATTCCACGTCCCCACGACGAGTTCTGTATGGGAATGCGTGGCGTCTTTTTCCATCCAGATATCGCCCGGCTTCGCGTCGGCAAAATCGATCATCCGATATCCTTCTTTTCCTTGCTGGCAATACTGTTTGATTTCCTTGACGTGATCGTAATGGACACTGATAAGCCCGACGTTCATCAGGATTGCCGTCACAAAATTCGCACAGTTATTGTTATAATAATTGCCATGCGTATCGGCACCGTTCGTCAGATAGGGGATTTCGCCATAATAATCGTGCGTACACATCTGGTTTTCCGGCGTCCACAAATAATTCTCGGCCATATCGACGGCCTTGCGACCTTCACACGTGTCACAAACATCCATCGTATAGAAACCGTCAACCCATCCTGCCTGGTCATTAAAGTCGAGCAAATACCACGTTTTCGTCGTATCTCCGTCGCTCGATTCCTGCTCGCCAAGTGCCTGAAAATAATCATAAATCACGATCGTCCCGAGGACATTCTCGCCATTCGGCGCATCCAAAACCTGAAGTGTCGAATCTGTTGATTTTTCCTCATCGACGACCATACGGCGATGGACAGAATAGGTATTTTCGCAAATCCCCTCATTGCACGACTCGCCAATGCCGCACGCATGCCCACACGCTCCGCAATGCGCAACATCCGTCAGGATAGAAATCTCACAGCCGTTTCGTACATTGCCGTCGCAATTGTCAAAACCTTCAGCGCATGTATCGCATTCCGACAGGTTTAACGCCGAAAAGTCTTTGCACACGCCGTCACAATATGTCTTACCCACGTCACAAATCGGCGTGCAGACGCCGCTTTCGCAAGTTTCTCCTTCGCCGCATGACTGACCGCAAGCTCCGCAATGATGGACGTCGTTCGCCATGAAATTCATTTCACATCCGTTTGGCGAAAATCCGTCGGCATCGCAATAGCCCGACTCACAAACACCGCATGATTCCAGATGAAGCACGGCTAAATTGACGCAGTTTCCATCGCAATGTGTAAGACCGGGTTTGCAGACTTTAATACATTTCCCCGTATTCTGATCACAGACTTCACCATTCTGACAGGCATTGTTGCAGGCATCGATTTCGGGTTCAGGTTCTTCTGGCGGATTCTGAGGTTCTTCTGGCGGATTCTGTGGTTCGTTTGGCGGATTCTGCGGATCGTCAATCGTACCTTGATTGGAAGGATCCTGCGATTCCCCCTCGTCGCACCCAAATGACGACAATGCCAATAAATTCAAGCACAGGATTAATATACTCAGTTTTGATAATTTCATCTTTGCCCCGGGAAAAATCATTTGTTCGGCGTTTCCTTCAAAAACTAATCTATTCCTTCAATAGTGAATCATAAAATTTGTGCGTTAATCGAACGAGATAAACATCATCGTCGATATGTTCATGCCCAAGAAGTATGATATCGTGATAATAAGTCAGGTATTTTTCAGCCCCATTTTTTTGGAAATAATCTGTCTGTTTGTTAATAGACTCCTTATAGATATACGTGATTAGGGGAATACCCTTCACAAACACATATTCATCAAACTGGAAATCGGAATAATCGGTAATTTTCTGGTCGTCTATCACTGAAATCAAATGCGCGTAATACTCATCAACAGTCGTGACGGAGTCACAGAAACTGAGTGATTTCGCCGTACATTTGTTTTCGATTTTAGTGAGCGTACTGTTTGCGATTGTGAGTGTTTCGGTAGGAATAACAGGATGTGTAACATTTCGATCCTCATTACATACCGGCAATTGGAGCCCATACTGACTTGCGGCCGGAATGCGAACGTGATCTTTCGCGATTGTTTGATCAGATTTTAAATAATAATCATATCGTATTTCGGTCACAACATCGGCAGATTTTGCCTGAGACCAGGTGTTATCAATGTTATAATATTGACCGTCAAGTTTAATCATATTCCAGCTATGGGACTGCCCGTTTCCAGATCCGCCGACAAAATACGTCGGAATGAGAAGTCTTCGCATAATCAGCTGAAAACCCTTGGTAAATCCTGTACACAGTGCCTTGAAGTCGGATCGTAGCCATGTCGTTCTGTGA
>JAZODZ010000138.1:0-2478 GCA_045597285.1 Myxococcota bacterium | reverse complement strand
GGCTGGCGGGCGGGAATGGGAGAGAGAGGAAACCCTGTTTCCTAGGGGATCTATGTCTGGAGTTCAGTGGGAGTTATCGATTGCAAAGGCAAAAAAATCTCTGCAAAACGTTGTAAGATACGGTAAAATAGTGGCGGGTTTCTATGCTTTCACTGGCAGGATAATGACATGAAATTTCGCAGTTTGACCGTATTATTGGCTGTATTGGCATCCCTGGGGTTAGGATCGTGCGTCTCACCGGAATGGGTAGATAAAGAGCAAGATGGCGTTGCCGGAGAATCTGAGTATAGCTTTGATATTCTGACTTTATCGGAATGGGCTGGTAATATTATGCCGACTAAGGCTGAAGTATCTTTCAGTCTATATAAGAAGAATAGAATAGTATATTTATTAGATTCGCTGAAATTCAAGGAACAGGGTGACGGGGATAGTAAAACTATTGTCTATGAATTGGTTGATAATGCTGAGGTAGAGGTTCGAATAAACAAAGGGGATCTTGGCGAACTAATCGAGCTTTCGCCTCATGATCTGATCGATGGAATAGAATGCAGTTATGAGGGCAAGACTGAATTCGACACCAATAAGTGCGATGAAAAAACACTTTCATCTGCAACGGATATTAATTGTCTGGCCAAAATCGTCGGTATTGATGAGATATTTAATTACAAATGCACGTATTATAGATCGGGAGCGGTCAATCTTGCGAGTACCTGGGAACTGTTGAGAGATAACAATGGTGGCGTTCCAATCTCGCAGATCAAGGTAGGCAATGGCGATTCCTTTGGCGTGTCGCAGTCCCCGTCGGCAATGTTCAACGATTTGCCTGTTCCGATGATGCTCAATGCAGTGGGGTTCGATGTCGATACCTTGGGAAATCATAGTTTTGACAGAACTCTGACGTATTTGCAGGATGTCATTGATAATTCAAAAATGATTGAGAACAAGGATGGGAAAGAGAACAATCTTGGGTATCATTACGTTGCATCGAATCTGACCAATACGTCAAAAAATCTGAATGATGTCATTTCTTATGCACTCTATAAAGTTCCGGGTACAGGTGCAGGAGACGATTTTAAGGTCGCCCTGATCGGCGTGCTGGGTTCTGAAATCATGTCGTCGGTATTTCCCGGGCGGTTTGGTTCGGTCGATATCAACAACGATCCATGTGAGATAGCGAATACCATTGAGCGAGCTTATAATAATAACGCAAGAGCGTTTTTTATCATGGCGCATGCGCTGACTGATTCGGATTCCCTACCCTATCTTTTTCAAGCGATTTATTCATTTAAAAATCCAGAGAACATTAATTCAGAAAGTTGTCCAAGTGTGCTCGAAGTTCCACCGGAAAGACTTGAGAAGGTCTTTGGTCAGCGGCATCTTGGAATGATCGACATGAACAGTGAAAATACGAAAAAGTATCATGAACTGATTTTAAAAATTCGTCGTGAAATATTTGACAGCATTATCGGTGTGATTGGAGAGGCAACTTCTGAATCGAAGTTCGTCGCGCTGAATCAGGCGGATTTTGAAGCGTTTAATCGTAAGTTTAATACTGTGGGAGGAATTAAGCCATCGTTTAAAGATTTGCTGAGTAATAATAATTTGATTGCCAATAATAACGACTACCAGCACAATATATGGGGCAGTTATACCTATTTGAATAATTCAAATGACAGCGATGAACATAAAATTTACTTTATTCAGTATCCGGAAACGGGTTATTTGACGACCAGAATTCAAATTACTGCGACAAAGGAAAAAAATCCGGATTGGGAGAGTGTAAATTCTGCGCCCAGATATTTTGTCGATATTTCCAGATTTGATCTCGTGCCTGTCATGAGTACGAACGAAGACACTGCTATCGCGGACTCCAATGGCCGAAAGATGCTATATTCAAGACCGCAGCCGCAGGCGTGTAAGGAGTTTTTACAATCCTATTCAAACAACACCAGTCATTCACTCGAAGAGTGCACTGTGTTTTACCAGTCGTTGAAAGATAAAGAAATACTTCCGAATTCACTGGCAGATTTAAGTTCCGGGCAAAAGGTATTGTTTGATTTGTGTTATAAGCAGCTCTATGAATTTGCCAAAGATTCTCGTATTAAAATTAAGAATAATAAAGACAAGAATCCAGGTTCTGTGGATTATGTATCTTTGCTTTCAACGGCATGGCTCTGTTTGTACAATGTCACGGCCATGGGCGTATGCGATGAAAAGGGTAACAATGAATTTAGGGATGTTCCTGTATTTAAGTTTCTTGGTTACGTAGATACCAATGTCAAAGATAACCGTTCGCGTTCCACGTATGCGACGAACATCATGACTGAATCATTGCTTGGTTATATCAACAGCCGTATCGAGCTCGCCAATCCGGATGAGGTGGTTGACGGAGCCTTGATGAACACGGGTGGCCTTCGCGATGTGCCCGGTGGGATTCAGACACTGACAAAACAGGTCATATCTGAGGCCGTTCCTTAT
>JAZODZ010000137.1:0-3532 GCA_045597285.1 Myxococcota bacterium | reverse complement strand
TGTGGGAACCATGTCGTCGAGGCCGAAGAGGAATGCGATGACGGCAACGATATGGCCGGGGACGGTTGCGATCCAAAGTGCAAGCGCGAATCGATATTTTTCTGTTCGGAAGACGGTTCCTGCCATCCGATTTGCGGCGATAGCATCACGGTATGGGAAGCTGGTGAGGAATGCGACGATGGCAACCTGATTTCCGGGGACGGCTGTTCGTCCGAGTGTAAGATTGAAACAGGTTTCCAGTGTACGAAATTCTCGAATGAGTATCCCGAAACGATTCTGTTGCCTGTGACATATCACGATTTCAGAGGTTATACGTCGTCGGCGTGTACTGGCGGACAGGCGGTAGACGGGTGCGTGACGCAGGAACATGTGAATGCTTATGGCGGCAGTTTTGCCGTTAAACACGGGCATCCCGATTTCGAGCGTATCAACTGCGGGCTTGTGTATAACATGGTCAAGCCCATGTTAGGCAAAGACGGTCTGCCCATTTTCAATGCTCCTGGTTCATCGCAGGTCACGGAAAAATCGTTTTCAACCTGGTATCGCGATGTTCCAGGCTTGAACATGACGCGGAAGGATCACATCAAGTTTACGCAGGTGAAGGGTAAAAACGATACCTATGAATATAACAATTTGACATTCTTCCCGCTGAGCAATCTTTGTTATGGCAATGAGGGGAATTCGTACAACTTCCATTTCACGTCGCATGTTCAGACGTATTTCAAGTATTCAGGGCAAAAGGCGACGCTGGATTTCCGTGGCGATGACGATGTCTGGGTATTTGTCAACGGGCATCTTGCCATGGATCTCGGCGGCGTTCACGGCGACACGCCGGGCAACTTCACGATTAAGGATGATATCGATCCCGAGACTGGCAAGCGTTATGATAAGACGTTTGAACTCTATGAAGGCGGTATTTATCCGATTAGCTTCTTCCAGGCCGAACGCCATACCTCGGCTTCGACGTTCAAGATGACGCTTGCCGGATTCCTGAACACGGGCGAAAGCCAGTGTGCAGCCGTTTGCGGGGATGGGGTTGTTCGCGGCGATGAAGAGTGTGATATCGAGGGGCATACCGATGACGTGACGGCTCAGAAAGCCGGTTGCGTGAACTGCAAGAAGGTTCCGTATTGCGGCAACGGCATCATCGAGGGGGCTGAACAGTGCGATGGTGGGGAAGGTTGTACGAGTGACTGCAAATATGAGAACGATCGGTGTGGCGACGGTACTGTTCAGGCACCGGAAAAATGCGACGATGGTCAAAAGAACGGGACATCTGAGTCAAATTGTAGTGTTACTTGTCAGCTCGTCGATTGTGGCAACGGCATTCTGGATGTCGGTGAAGAATGCGATGACGGCAACCTGAATGATGATGACAACTGCTCGCATCTTTGCAAGAAGCCATTCTGTGGCGACGGTATCGTCCAGGGATGGTTGGGCGAGGTTTGTGATGACGGTGTGAACGACGGCAGTTACGGCGGCTGTGGGCTTGGATGTGGTTATTTCGCTCCTCGCTGTGGCGATGCGATTGTCGATACCTATAACGGTGAAGAATGCGATAACGGCGTCAATAATGGCGCTTATGGGACTTGTGATCCAAACTGCAAGTTGCCAGAACGCTGCGGTGACCATATCGTTCAGGAAGAATATGGCGAAACCTGCGATCTTGGCGATGACAATGGCAAGCCGGGAACGGGATGCGGAGTGTTTTGCCGTCCGGAAATCAACTAAAGAAATCCTTGAGTTTTCATCCATTTCCTGTTTTCGCGGGCGACTCGCCCGCGAAAACACTTGGATTCAAAAATGAAATGAGAAAGAAGTGACAATCGTATAGAGGTTCCTAAATGACTTAACGCCATGCCTTGATGGGCATGGCGTTTTGTTTATATCAATATTATTATCGATTAATTTATGATTAAATAATATATTCAAAAGTTGAGTTTTATATATTTTTTGCTATATGATGCGAGTGTACCGACGAAAAATTGGCTATTTTTGTTTTATACGAACGCGAATGGTGGTAGAAGAAAAGTTTCGGGAAGATTCGGTCAATGCTCACGACATGTGAAGGTTGGATCGAATATCCGCGTAACTTAACTACCGAATGGTAAACAAGGATTTGAAATGAAAAAACTTTTAGTTCTGATGTTGGCTTTATTTGCCGCTGTTTCTATTTCAGGCTGTTCCAAATCAACGCCAAAAGACGCCGATGCGTCATCTGACAAAGTCGCCGAAGCACCGGCTGCCGCAGATGCCGATGTTGCCTGCGATGCCACCAAATGCGGAGAAGGCAAATGTGATTGCAAAGATGGCGACAAATGTGATTGCAAAGATAAAGACGGCGGCGAATGCAAATGCAACCACGGCGACGGCCATAAATGCGGCGAAGGTTGCAAATGCGGCTGCAAAGACGGCGGCGAATGCAAATGCAATCACGGCGAAAACAACGATAAAGGCGATGATGTGAAAGACATCGATAGCGCCGACGAAACCGATGCAGAGTGCAAAACTGATGAAGAATGCGCCGCCAAGACAGGGGATGACTATACGGGTAGCAGCTGTATTCAAGGCAACGAAAGAAGCACCTTTTGTGGTTGCGATGATGATGACGACTGCAAAGAAGGCTACAAATGCGATGATAAGCTGTGCGTGAAAGGGTAAACAGGTGAGTGTTTAGCCTCTGCTGACCCACCCCGCCCGCGTTGCGGGCACCCCAGCAGAACGCACATACTATGATCGCGGTTTTTACCTCACCCCGCCCGCGTTGCGGGCACCCCTCTCCCATTGGGCGAGGGGATTTGGGTTCGCTATGCTCACCCGTTTGCGGCACATAAGGTTATTCACTTATTACTTCTTTCTATGATTTGTGCTATTGATAGCATTTGTCCCTTCTTCAGGGCCAATAGAGTTGGGGATGTTGAGCTCTTCTCTGGGAGTTCTCCAGTCTTCATATATTCATGTTATTTATAATATAATATTACTTTTTTTATTAATGCGATATTTCTTGACATAAATGATTGTCTTGTCATATCGTATTTAGCGGATTTTTTTGCCCTTTTTGAGGGCGTCGTTTTTTTCACGGAGTGCAAGCTCCATTTTCAGAAATTGCAGCCTGGAAGGTCAGATTTTATGTTTGAAACAATATCCAAGGGATTTCGCAGCATTTCGCAACGTATGCGAGGCGTGCGGGAACTCACAGAATCCAATATTGACGATGCACTGAGAGATATCCGTGCAAGTTTGCTCGAAGCAGACGTCAACTATCACGTGGTAAAACGTTTCCTCAACAGCGTCAAAGAACGTGCGCTCGGTGAAGAAGTCCGCGTGTCGGTCAAGGATGCGGAAGGCAAGGTTCATAAAGTCACGCCGGGACAGCATTTCATTAAGATCTGTCAGGAAGAACTCGAATCCCTGATGGGCCCCGTGGATGAAGAACCCATTAAAATGGGCAATCCCCCCACTAAAATTATGCTCGTCGGCCTTCAGGGCGCTGGTAAAACCACAACCGCAGCCAAACTCGCTTACTGGCTTA
>JAZODZ010000136.1:0-3699 GCA_045597285.1 Myxococcota bacterium | reverse complement strand
CAAAATGTCCCTTCCTCAGTCTAATGGAATGGTGACATTTTTGCGCAAGTGAGTTTTGTCTGATATGATCTAATTACCAGGATTCTTCACCAACAAGGAGATTAAAAGATGGACGACATAACCATTCCAAAAGTTCAGCAGCCCTCTTTAGAAAACGCGGATGCCGCCCCCGAAATCCAAAGACTGTATCAGATAATCGATTCATTGACCTGTGAAGTACACCGACTCTCTGAAAAAGTGGATGAACTCGAGCATTCGCCCAAACAGCGGAACTGCATCCTGTGCCCCCATATCTCGATTCGTATTCCTATCAATATTCCCCTCGGCAACACATCGAACAAATAGGCTCTAATAAACAATCGTGACGAAATGAGAAGACCCGGGCGTAGCCCGGGAATGTGCGAATTTAATGAACCACTCAGAATTAACAGCAGTCATTCACAAACTGTCATTCGATTTGCTCGACGCACGCCTTGAACACGTCTCGGACGGAGACAACCGCATTCAGCTGACGTTCAAAGGCTTTATGGAAGGCGAAGATTTCCCGAGGCGCTTTTTCATCGTCATAGATTTTCTACCGGCCCATCTCGACATATACCCGACTTTTCATCCGCAAAAAGCCCCGGCACAGCCGCAGGCTTATACGATGCTGTTGCGCAAATACATCCTGAACCACGAGCTGACCGGTCTTCGCATTGCCGACGATGATCGCATCGTGACCTTCGAGTTCGGTTTTGATAACGCACCATACTACGAACTGATCGCCGAACTCACAGGACGCGCACCGCATATTTTCTTCATCGAGTCGGAATCACGCCGGATTCTGGGATGCATCGGCAACGATGAGACGCGGAAGATTCACGACATCTACGTCAAACCCGAGCCGCATTTGCCGCAACAGCCCGAGTCCGGTTATGACGCCATGACGAGTACCGCCCTCTATGCCGCGCTGGACGGTCAGTTCCTTGCCAGAGACGAAAAAGAACGCGTCGATGCCCTTCGCAACCGTGCACTAAAACGGATTGGCCGCTCGCTGACGAAATGCGAAAAACTCGTCGCGACACTGACAAAAGAACTTTTCCGCGCAGAATCGTCCGAACGCGAGCGGTACGAGGCGGATTTGCTCAACGCGTATGCCTGGCAACTCAAACAGGGAATGCTCGTAGCCGAACTCCCAGATTTTACGACGGGTGAACCCGGCCACATTGCTCTGGATCCGGCGCTCTCGATCCGTGAAAACATCGAAAAACGCTACGCACACAGCCGCCGAATGATCCGATCACGGCAACAGGTCGCGACGCGTCTCGAGGCCGCAAAAACCCGCGCCGAAGTCCTCAAAACACTGCGAGATACCGTCACCGCCGCGAAGGATTCGTCGCCGATATTGGAACTCGAATCGGAAATCAATGCAGTCTGCGCCCCGGATGAAAAAAATCAGCCCCAGGCACCGATTAAATCCAAGACAAAACAGGGTGTTCACAAGCCTTACAAGACATTCAAATCGGCCGACGGCACACTGATTTTAGTCGGGAAATCGGCAAAAGATAACGACGACCTGACATTCCATCACACGCGAGGCAATGACACATGGCTTCACGTAAGCAGTATGCCCGGATCACATGTCGTCATAAAATCTGCGGAACCCTCACAGGAAACCTTGACAGATGCCGCACTTCTGGCACTGCATTATTCCAAACTATCCAAAAATGAATCCGCCGAAGTCCACGTCACCCAAGTGAAATATGTGCGAAAACCCAAAGGCGCCCCCGACGGCAAAGTCGAAATCCGTGGCGAGAAAAAGATGATTGCCAAATCATCCGAAAAAAGACTCGCTCGCCTGATGGCAACGGAGTCGTAAACGAGCAACAGCCATCAGGATCTGTTTAAGTAACTATTCAGCCCCCCAAATGATTATCGATAAAACCAGAACCCAATACATCATACTCACGATAATCCTATTGCTGACGGAAATTCTGATAGCCCTGTTCGTACATGACACCATTATTCGTCCGCACATCGGGGATGTCCTCGTCGTGATATTGATATATTGTTTTGTGCGCTGTTTTATCCCAAAAGGCGTAAAGTTATTGTCGCTGTATGTTTTTATATTTGCGGTCTGCGTAGAAGTCATGCAGTACTTTAAAATCATAGATATACTTGGACTGCGTGATAATAAATTGGCAAGAATTGTCATTGGAAGCACGTTTGATTGGGGCGACATCGCCGCCTACGCCGCTGGTTGTATCATCATTTATGTTTTGGCATGGGTCAGGAGGCAGTTGTCGCGGCGGCGATAATCGCCGCCTATAAAACGCATCGTCAACAATCTAAGACGGACGTCAAATATCGATGCGATATAATCTTTTACCGTTTTCCAATGTAATTTGCTGAGCTTCTTCGACAGTAATTCCGCGGATTTCAGCGAGTTTCTCGGCCATTTTACCGAGCAAACGGGGGTCATTTCTCGAACCACGGAACGGCACGGGAGCCATATAGGGGGAATCGGTTTCGATGACGATGCGATCGATCGGAATCGCCGACGCCACCTCAATGGCTTTTCGGGCATTTTTAAACGTCAGGACGCCCGTAAACCCGATGTACCAGCCACGGCTCACGAGTGCCCTGGCCATGTCCAAAGCTCCGGAATAACAGTGAAAGACACCCTTGACATCGGGAAACTCGTCGACAATTTTCATGCCGTCTTCATGCGCCTCCCGTTCATGCACGATGACAGGCACCCCGAGTTCCTGCGCAAGTTTCATCTGCATTCGAAATGCCCGTTGCTGGATTTGGCGCGGCACATCTTCGTAATGGTAATCGAGACCGATTTCGCCAATAGCTTTAATTTTGGGATTGGTTCGGCACAAATCCCGATATTTTTGAATGACGTCATCGTCGACTTCGTCGGCAGAATCCGGATGCGAACCAACTGCGGCATAGATGAAATCGTATTTCATCGAAAGTTCGTGCGCCTGAATGGAAGTCGCAAGACTGCATCCGGGATTCATGATGAGCGCAATCTGATGGTTTTGAAAATCGGCGATCAGTTCTTCGCGATCGTCATCGAACGCGTGATCGTCGATGTGTGCATGCGTATCGAATAGCATATCGTGCCTTTATTAAGACCTTGTTTTTTTGCCTCACCCGCCGCTATCGCGGCACCCTAACCTCCCCCCCTCTGTCGCCTAGTGGCAACATCTCCCCGCTCTCCCAAAGGGCCCAAAGGGAGAGGGGGAGAATTTAAGGAAGGTGCTACGCGCTAATATTGGGAGAGGGATTGGGGTTCGCTATCGCTCACCCATGCGCACGCTGAAAGCGGTGACAGCCCTGATTGGATAATGAAACGGTAAAACAGCTATGAAAGCATCATGGGAGATGTGAGATGGTTATGGTTGTTTTTTGGCTTCATCACAAACATTCGCACTCCATTTCTCATAAACATTATTCTCCTTCACATCACACAATGGCGTTCCGAACAGCATTCCTATGAAATCCGCACTGCCACTTACATCCCAATCTGAAATATCCTGATTAAAAGAGGTTGCATTGTAAAACATCTTATGAAAAGTAGTCACTTTTGAGACATCCCAATGGCTAATATCCTGATTAAATGAAGTTGCACCTTCGAAAGTATGATACATTTTGGTCACATTCGAAACATCCCAATGGCTAATATCGCGATTAAACAATGTCGCATTT
>JAZODZ010000135.1:0-2446 GCA_045597285.1 Myxococcota bacterium | reverse complement strand
CCTGGAATCATTGTGATGTCCCGTGGCTATATTAGGCTGTCACAATAATTCGAGGCATTCGTTTGGCATTAGAAAATGACTTTGGATGACAAAATGTCCCTTCCTTAGCCCATTGGGCGAGGGGATTTTGGTTCGCTTGCGCTCACCGTAGTACCGATACCAGTTATTCTTTTGGCCGCTATCGCGGCCACCCCTCTCCCATTGGGCGAGGGGATTTTGGTTCGCTTGCGCTCACCGTAGTACCGATACCAGTTATTCTTTTGGCCGCTATCGCGGCCACCCCTCTCCCATTAGGCGAGGGGATTTTGGTTCGCTTGCGCTCACCATAGCACCGATACCACTTATTCTTTTGGGTCCTTATCTCCACACTCGTTAAACAGAGCCTTATATTATTAAGCAATTAAATTATATCAATAGAGTTTGCACAGGATATGGTATTGCCCGCTGGTTTGGAGCGGGATATCGATTTCGACATCGAGCTGGGGCGTCTTTAGGGCATCATTCATTACGGGCACAATGCTTTGAAACGATGTGACGTGTTCGTGTGTGTTGAGCCCGAGGCGGATGGTTTCGACGAACACGGGACTGCCTGGGGTGAATGGCAAAAACGGCATGTTCGGGTGAACGATGATATGCGGGCAACCGCCTTTGTGCATTTTTACGTCGAAATACATGGCGGGCCAGAACGAACGCTGAACGCGGGCAATGACGCCGTCCGGTGTGTTTTCTGCCAGGACGAGGAACCATCCATATCCGGCGGCGTTGCCTGGAAAACCCATGCCGTGGATCGTGCCGCGAAAGTCGCCGTAAATGGTTTTGGCACGAATCGAGTTGAATGGCTTTCCGGCACCGATGTTGTCGCGTTCTTCGAGGGGATCGATACTTCCGCAGAACCGATCCGCGACGACTTCGCGGAATGGCATTTCACGCGTTCCGAGCGAACGCGGATACATGTCAATGTCGTCGGGGACGAGGTCGGCACCGATTTGTATGACTTCGTCGTCGTGCGTTGAGTGGAGATGGGCGGTCGAAAGATCTTCGGCATTCAGTTTGCGAAAATTATCGTTATCTGACATGGTTAGCTCGTATTTCGTGTGTAAATGAAGGGACGGGACGGGCTTTCGGATGGCTAAAATAGAAAGCGCGGCGTATGCAATAGCCGCGCGAAAGGGCGTATGCCGGTACGGCATAGCCCTTTCACCCCAAAACAGAAAAAAGCGCCAATGGCCTATATACAAAGCCCGGAATCGAGATGGCAACCTTTTTCACAATTCGTATATCCGGCCTCGAAATTGGCAAGCCTGCAACGCAGGTTTTGGAAGCGTCTTCGCAGGCGTGTGTCGAGCCGCAGGCAACCGAATCCGGTTCGGCGCATGTACCTTTTCGGCACATTTTGCCGTCGGCACATGTACGCGTGAGGCTGCATGAGTTTTCATTGACGCATTTTTTGTTGTCTCAACCGTAGCCTTCGCCGCAGTCTTCGTCCCGGGGGAAAGCGTAACGCCGTATGCGCCGCAGGTGATTCAAAATATGTGAACACAAAAACAAAAATCATGTATGAAATAATTTTCATATTTTGATTGATTTTTGTATGCCAGCGAGAGATAGGATGGGGGCGATAGCAATAGGGCTATGTGCAAAGAGTGCAAAGACATGGAGAGTGTACGATGTCAAAGTTTATCAGTTTGTTCACTGATTTTGGTTTCAAGCGCGTGTTCGGGCAGGAAGAGAACAAAAAGTTTTTGATTGGCTTCTTGAACTCGCTGTTCGAAGGGGAGCTTGTCGTCACAGATTTGCATTATCGCGACAAGGAGCAACCGCCAGAGACGGAGGATGGGCGCGGTGTGATATTCGATATCCATTGTACGCTTGCGGATGGTCGGCATTTGATTCTCGAAATGCAGAATAAAACTAATGTCAATTTTGCCGGACGTGCGCTATACTACATCGCCAGACGGATTGTCGTTCAGGGTAAGCGAGGGGAATGGCATTATACATTGGCACCGGTATTTGGCGTGTATTTCCTCAATTACAAGGACGCGACGCTGGGACGGAGTTTTCGGACGGATTTCTGTATCGGCAAGAAAAGGGAATTTTTTGTCAGTGAAAGTGTAAGGGCTGAACATGAGCAGCTTATGGCAAACGGCGTGAACGTCCCATTGGCTGATAAACTGCGCATGATTTTTATTCAATTGCCTGAATTCACGAAAACTGCGTCGGAATGTGAAAACGATTTCGAACGATGGTTATATACAATGATTCATAACAAAGAACTCGACAGCATCCCTTGGAAAGACCAAAACCCGATATGGTCTGAACTCGCCGAAGTGTGTAGCACTGCTGCGCTCACACCGGAAGAACTCTTTGCATACGAGGAAGAACTGCGCAAACAATGGGATCTCGACGCCACGATGCTCGCGCAGTTTCAGGCGGGAGAAGAAAAAGG
>JAZODZ010000134.1:0-2830 GCA_045597285.1 Myxococcota bacterium | reverse complement strand
GGACTCAATTGCGAAAAGTCATGCGTTATTACGCCGTATTTTGTGTCTACTTGCGGATGAATCGGGCATGTCCGTAAATTCTGAGAATATGTATCCAATGCTGCCTTCGAAAGTATCCCCGTACCACATCCATTCTTTACCATTGCCAGAACGGTATCGCATTGCATGTAAACACGAGCGTTCTGAATAAATTTGCCACGCTTTTTGAGATTATCAGCAATGACTTCATGTGCCGCTTTGCCAAATAACAAAGGAGGTTCGTATGAATTCACGTCGATATAACCGCATTTAGGTATTGATATATCAGGAGGCAATACAGCGACCATAGAGTCACAAAACAATTCCATATATTCGCAGGGATCAAACGGTGAAATGGCAAAACCGATTTCTGCTTTATATGTCTCTATTGCTTGTTTTACTTCCCAGTTTGTGCCTTCATATATTTCTATCTGAATATTTGGATATTTCTTATGAAATTTTGGAATAAGCTCGGCGAGTATCATCGTAGAAGTTATCGGCATGGAGGCAATTCTCAGCGTGCCTTCGAGCATCTGATTGGATCGGTTTGCCGTCTGCCTGATGTTACCTTCTAATTGTTTCATTTGGTGAGCAATCACGAGAATTTGATGACCTGCGTCCGTTAGGATGAGTCCATTGCGTTTGCTGCGCCAAAACAGCTGCACGCCAAGTTCATCTTCCAGTGCAGAGATGGCTTTGCTCACTGCGGGTTGTGATATATTCAGATCACTTGCGGCCTTCGTAAAGCTTTCATGCTCTGCAACGCTTAAAAATGCGTTCAAATTGTTACTGATAACCATAGGTTATGACCTCCAGTGTTAAAAGTCATTTGCGTTATAATATCAATTCTGTATTTTGTCAATCAGACCTGACGCAACTGTGGTCGGGGCAGGTACAGCGACGCAGATGGAGATTTGTCATGAAGAAAGGTGTTCAGTGGTTATGGATCCTGACTTTTGTGCTTATTGCTTGCACTTCAGGAAACCCAAGCAGTATGGCAAATCCGTCCATCAAGTCCGAAGAATCATCTCAGACAGGAGTCACTATGACAATCGATAATCCTTTATACGAACTCGCTCTGAAGCGTCGTTCTGTTCGCAGTTACGGTCCAGCGCACATCGACGATGATATCATCCATGAAATCATGAAGGTGGCTCTGACTGCACCATCATCATTTGGGCATCGCCCCGTGGAATTCGTCGTTGTGCGGGACAAGGCGATGATTCAAAAAATTGGCGCAAGCAAACGCATGGGAGGCTCGCAGATTGACGGCGCAGATGCAGTTGTCGTCGTGATGGTCAAAACAGCCAATGAACGTGCTGCAGAATTTTGGATCGAAGACGGGGCCATTGCTTCTGCTTATCTGTTGCTGGCTGCAGAACAGTACAATCTTGGAGCATGCTGGGTACACATTCGAAACCGGATGGGGCAAAAGGAGACTTCTGACGTTGAAATCAGGCGGCTTTTGCAGATTCCGGATGGATATACCGTTCTAAATCTCGTCGCGATGGGTGAAAAAGCTGAGAACAAAAGACCCTATACAGAATCCGATCTTCCAATGGATCACATTCATTATAATCGTTTTTAATCCCAAAGGAGTATTCAATGAAAACTGCAGTTATTATTGGTGCCGGAAAAGGCATGGGTAACAGTATCGCACGTATATTTGCACAGCATGACTTTCGCATCGTACTCATTTCCAGAACAAAAGCATCTCTGGATAAATATGTTTCAGAGTTAGCTGCCTATGGTCATGAAATCTATGGTGAAGCTGCAGATGCATCCGACATAGATGGATTAACCACTGCATTAAATCACATATTGGAGCGTTTTGGTGCTATCGACTTGCTGATATATAATGCGGCATACATGGCAGGCGGCAAACTCTCAGAAATATCTCCGAACGAAGTTCTCGATCATTACAAAACCGATGTACTTGGTGCACATACCGCCGTATCCGTTGTATTGCCTGGGATGAAAGCACGCGGTGAGGGTGCAATTTTGTTTACAGGCGGTCTGTTTGGGGTCTTTCCGAATGCCAATCCTGATTTTGCATGCATGTCGATGGATAAATCCGCACTCCGCATTATGGCTCAAATGCTGAATGCGGAACTGAAAAACACAGGCATATTCTGCGGTATTGTCAATATTATGGGTATTGTTGGCGGGACTCTTGAATTTGCGCCGGATAATATCGCCAAAGCATACTGGAAATTATATTGTGAAAGGGACGCGTTCGAAGTTAACTATCAATAATTATTAAAATAACGATGTAAATATCGCCCGGCGTATTGCGCAGCGATAGCCGGGCGCAAAGGCGCGTATTTTCTGAGAGACGCGCGGCCCGCACGTCTCTCAGAAAATAGTGCCGATAGCCGTGCGTATCGCAGATAGCACGGCAACAAAATAATCAAATGATGCGACATGATAGTGCGACAAGCCATTCATTCAGCTGTTCTATTTTATGCACTAGTGTACGCATTTTCTTTTGTGATGCGAAAATCGTGTGATAGCAACCTTGGAGGTCTTCGTCATTTTCGGAGACGTCGATGCGTTCGGTGTAAAGCAGAATAGGGGAGTGCGTTAAATGCTCGTGCGATGACGATTTTATGCGTCTCAAAAAAATTGACACAGTGTCAGTAAATTTATTGACATGGTGTCAGTGGTCTGTTAAACAAGTAATTACTGACACGGTGTCAGTGGTTGAAATGGAGCTGAAATGAATTCATCCAACGAACTCATCATCGCGCGCAAGAACGAAATCATCGAAGCATGCAGGCAGCTGTATCAGACCAAATCGTTTCGGGAGATT
>JAZODZ010000133.1:0-31514 GCA_045597285.1 Myxococcota bacterium | reverse complement strand
TGAAGAAGATAAAGAAAGAATCTTAAATGATAATAGCAGTGAAGAAAACGATGATGAAGATGACGATAGCAAGAATGCCAAAGAGGCAATTGACATTAAAGAAATTCAATCTAAATATAATGACATTATATCAGAAATCAGTTCTGACGAAATTGATACATTGGAACAGTATCTTAAACTTGGAAATAGAAAGAAAGACAAACAATCATTTATATCAACACACGCCTTATCTGTAAACTGGGAACGAATGAACAAATCAGCCGACGGTACTTATAATGCTACAGAGATTAAGAAGTATATGGCAACACTAAAAATGGAATTCACGTTCGAACCAGGATCGTATGAAGATATCGTAAGCAGATTGATTCGATTGAATGCCGAAGAAAAGGAATTAAAGAAATCTATTAAAGATGAATCGATTGCATTACAGCTGGCAACCAAAGAAACCATTGAACATTTGACCAATACGCAGGTTAAAGCGTTACTTGCTGATAAATGGATCACTCCAATCATGGATGGCCTACATCACCTCACAGATAGTATCATGGCGGGTTTTGTTGCAAAACTCGAATCTCTGGCGAAAAAATATGATACGACGTTTGAAGATGTTGAAAATCGCATTCGTTCAACCTCCGACGCGCTTTGCGGTGAGCTGGAACAGCTCACTGGTAACGAATCTGATATTGCCGGTCTTACTGAGTTCAAGAAACTGCTTGGAGAATAAGGCGTTGGATTATGCGCGTTGCGCATACGGCCTCGGGGCGTTGCTATTGCCTATAGCAATACGTAAAATAGACATAATAATGTAATTCTTTAACAGAGAGTAAGTATGATAGATGAGGACATATTACAGAGTATTTTAAAACTTCAGGATGAAGTAATCTCAGCGCAAGAATCTGATGAGCTGGAGTATAAAAGTGCAAAAGGAGGATTTCCTGGGTCATTTTGGGAAACATATTCCGCTTTTGCCAATACTTCTGGAGGAACAATAATACTTGGTGTATCAGAGAAACAAGGAAATTTTTCATTTGATCATCTTACCGAGGAACAGATAATTAAATTTCAACGACAATTTTGGAATGATGTGAACAATAAATCAAAGATCAATTGCAATCTTTGTAAAAATGAAGATGTCCAACAACGCACCATTTATGATTCCATTATCCTCATTTTTCGAATTCCGCGCGCCAGTTACGATCAACGTCCAATCCATTGCACACTGAATCCATTAAATGGAACGTTCAAACGCAACTATGAAGGCGATTATAAATGTACTGAGCAGGAAGTTCGCCGTATGTTTGCAGATGCAGACATACAATTGACTGCCGATATGCGCATACTTCATAACTATACGATGGAGGATATCGATCAGGAATCATTGCGACAATATCGTCAGATTTTTATGGATGCCAAACCTACCCATCCATGGATTTCACTTGATGATATGAGTTTCCTAAAGAAGATCGGTGCCTATCGGGTGGATCGCAAGACACATGAAGAAGGATTCACTGTTGCTGGTCTTTTAATGTTTGGTAAATATAATTCCATAACAGATCCTGAATGTACACCACATTTTTTTCCTGATTACCAGGAGCACCTCGACGAAAATACTCGTTGGACACATCGGATTTATCCTGATGGGACATGGGAGGCAAATCTGTTCCAGTTCTATATGCGCGTAACCCCAAGATTGTTGAATTGCCTACCTAAACCGTTTCAGCTCAAGGGAATGACCCGAATTGACGAGACACCAGCTCACACTGCAGTCAGGGAAGCGTTTATGAATGCCTGTATTCATGCAGATTATTCAGTGAATGCATCATTGGTTATTCGCTTATTCAAAGATCGAATGGAGTTTTCTAACCCTGGTACGATGCTTGTCTCGATAGAACAGTATTATAGTGGTGGTGAGAGCATCTGCCGTAACCACATATTACAGAATATGTTCATGTTGCTTGGTCATGTTGAAAAAGCGGGTAGTGGTGCAGACAAGATTATCTCTGGATGGAAAGCAAGCAATTGGCGAATTCCTGATCTGAAGTCCAGGACGTGCCCGGATAAAGTCGAACTTAATTTACCACTCGTAAGTATTTTGGACGATGAGGTAAAGGAGGGTCTTAAACAACTGTTTGGTCCGTTTGTTTTGGGGTTGGAGCACAACAAACTTATGACATTGGCATTAGCCTTTAGAGAACAGTGTATCACAAACCAAAGACTACGTTTTTCACTTGAACTTCACAAAGCGGACATTGCTCAAATGCTTAGAGAATTATGTCATGCCAATATGCTCATTTCTGAAGGTGCAGGCAGAGGAACACGGTACGCATTACCTGATCATTATGAAAATGCACTTACTTTCCCATCTGCTACATATAATGATTTTGATATAGCTAAGCAGGGGAGTTCTCCAAAGGTTGACACCTCAAAGGTTGACACCTCGACGATCGATTATTCAAAGGTCCATTTTTCTGAGTTTACTCAATCCATTGCTGAACAGGAGAGCGCTGCTAAGCAGGTGAGTTCTCCAAAGGTTGACACCTCAAAGGTTGACACCTCGATGATTGGACAAGCATCAGCTAAACAGGGGAGCTCAGCTAAGCAGGGGAGCTCAGCTAAGCAGGGGAGCTCAGTTAAGCAGGGGAGCTCAGCTAAGCAAGAAAATTATAACAAACGTTATAAACGAAATGAATTATATCAGATAATTATATCATGCTGTGAAAAATGGCAATCTATTGAATATCTAACAACCGTAACAAATCGGGATAAAAAGTATTTACGCGACACAATTATTCGCAAAATGATAGATAAAGGTATGTTGGAGCGAATGTACCCTCATACACCGAATCATCCCAATCAAAAGTATCGACGCAAACAATGATCAACCTTCACATTAACGAACCAATAATAACACAGAACAAATAGGACATACACACCATGACACAACACAACGACATACCACGCATTCGGTTCAAAGGGTTCACTGGGAAATGGGAGAGGAAGAAACTGGGAGAGATAGCATCATTCTCAAAAGGACAGGGGTATTCTAAATCTGATATTAAACAAGAAGGAATGCCAATCATTCTTTATGGAAGTATGTACACGAATTATAAAACAATTATAGAATCAGTAACGACCTATACCGATTTAAAAGACAATTCAGTCATCAGCAAGGGAAGTGAGGTTATTATACCCGCGTCAGGCGAAACAGCAGAAGATATTGCGGTTGCATCTGCGGTAATTCAGGATGGAATAATTCTGGGTGGTGATTTGAATATTGTTTATCCAAACAGTCAATTATCTCCTGTTTATATTGCAAACGTGATCTCACATGGAGATGTTCATTCTGATATATCAAAACGTGCACAAGGAAAATCTGTTGTACATATACATAATTCTGATTTACAAGGTATTGACATATCATTCCCAACCCTTGCTGAGCAGCGCGCCATAGGCGCGTATTTTGCTCATCTGGACGAGCTGATTGAGGCAGAGAGCCAAAAACTCGATAAACTCAAAAACATGAAGAAATCCTGCCTCGAAAAGATGTTCCCTAAACCGGGGTGTGATGTGCCCGAGGTGCGGTTCAAAGGGTTCACCGGCAAATGGGAGAGGAAGAAACTGGGGGAGGTAACAACATCATTTGAATATGGTCTTAATGCACCAGCTAAGGAATATGATGGCATTCATAAATATCTTCGAATAACAGATATCGATGATGAAACTCGGTTATTTAAATCTGATGATATTACGTCGCCAGATATCGAATTTTCAAACAGTGAAAAGTATTTGCTTGATGTGAATGATATTGTTTTTGCAAGAACAGGTGCAAGCGTTGGTAAAACATATATACATAAAAATAAAAATGATAAGGTATATTTCGCAGGCTTCCTTATTCGAATGAAATTAAAGGATGAATACGATCCTGATTTCATTTTTCAAGGCACACTTTGTGATGATTATTATAAATATATTCAATTAACATCACAACGTTCAGGTCAGCCAGGTGTGAATGCTCAAGAATATGCAGAGTTTATTTTACCTCTCCCCTCCCTCGCCGAGCAGCGCGCCATCGGTGCGTATTTTGCGCATCTGGACGAGCTGATTGAGGCACAGGGGCAAAAGGTAGAGAAATTGCGGCGAGTGAAGAAAGCGTGTTTAGAGGGAATGTTTGTGTGAGGGAGAATTAATCATTGCCCGGGCGTATCGCAGATAGCCCTGGCGGCGCAGCGTATGGCCGCAGGCCATAGCAGCGCAAAACATCTATAAAAAAATGGAAAATGCAATGACCTATACGAAAGAAGCGGACTTTGAGCGCGATTTAATTCAATTACTCACGTCGTCCTATGGCTGGGAATCGGCGGTTTTACAGTATCCGTCAGAAGAAGATTTGCTGCGAAACTGGGCAAATATATTGTTTGAGAACAACCGTGGTATCGACCGCCTGAACGATGTTCCGCTGACAGATGGCGAGATGCGGCAATTGGTTGAGCAGATCAATAGACTGAGAACGCCGCTTTTGTTGAATGGTTTTATCAATGGCCGAGTGGTATCGATTGTGCGCGACAATCCAGATGACGAGTTGCATTTTGGCAAGGCTGTGACGCTAAAAATCTATGATCGCGATGAGATAGCAGCCGGGCAAAGCCGTTATCAGATTGCGCGGCAACCGAGGTTTAAAGCGCGAAATGGGATTCTGCCGCCACGCCGTGGAGATTTTGTGCTATTGATTAATGGGATGCCGGTCATTCATGTGGAATTGAAAAGGTCGGGTGTTCCGGTGTCTCAGGCAATTTGTCAGATCGAAAAATATGCGCATGAGGGGATATTTACGGGGTTATTTGGGCTTGTACAAATCTTTGTGGCGATGAATCCAGAAGAAACGCTGTACTTCGCGAATCCTGGGCCAGATGGGCAGTTCAATCACAATTTTTTCTTCCATTGGGCGAATTATAATAATGATCCTATTAATGATTGGAAAAACATAGCAGAAAAGCTCTTGTCCATTCCGATGGCGCACCAAATGATTGGCTTTTATACCGTGCCTGACCATGGAGACGGCGTTCTTAAAGTGATGCGCTCATATCAGTATTTTGCTGCCAACAAGATCTCCGACACTGTTCAAAAACACGATTGGAATTCGGGAAATCAACGCGGTGGCTATGTATGGCACACGACTGGGAGTGGCAAGACACTCACATCGTTTAAATCCGCACAGCTGATTGCGAACTCCAAAGATGCAGACAAAGTCATTTTTTTGATTGACCGCATTGAGCTTGGAACACAGAGTGCACAGGAATATCGTAGTTTTGCTGGCAGTGCCGATGATATCCAGGAAACCGAGGATTCAGTCGTTTTAATCGATAAGCTCAAAAGTATCGATCCCGCCAATACCCTGATTGTGACATCCATTCAAAAAATGAGCATTATTGCCAAGGATGAGACACACTTATTAAAGAAAAATGATTTAGACATCATCTCTGCCAAACGGATTGTATTTATTGTGGATGAATGCCATCGATCGACATTCGGCGAAATGATGAATGCTGTAAAGAAAGTGTTTAAAACAGCCTTGTTCTTTGGGTTCAGTGGTACACCGATCCAGATTGACAATGTGAAGAAAGGATGTACAACGCCTGATGTATTTGGTGATGAGCTACACCGATACAGCATTGCAGATGGAATCCGCGATAGGAATGTTCTCGGGTTTGATCCTTATAAAGTGATGACATTTGAAGAACATGACATACGGGAAGCTGTCGCGCTTAATAAGGCCAAAGCGACAACCATACATGATATATTTTCTGATCCAAAGAAAGAAGAAATTTACTATCATTATATGAATGAAGTTCCCATGGCTGGTTTTAC
Organism: Myxococcota bacterium; assembly: GCA_045597285.1. GTDB lineage: Bacteria > Myxococcota_A > Bradymonadia > UBA4248 > UBA4248 > UBA4248. The sequence continues at coordinate 25,649 of JAZODZ010000133.1, read as the reverse complement.
AGATGTGAATGGCAAATACACTGAGGGTATCGAAGATTATCTGATTACGAATGGACAGTACAAGACAAAAGTGCATCAAAATATGGTAATCCATGATATTTTGGAAAAATGGACGATGATCAGCCATAACAACAAATTCCATGCGATATTGGCTACATCAAGTATTCCTGAAGCGATTGAATATTATAGGAAGTTCAAAGATGATGCGCCACAATTGAATATCACCGCTCTGTTTGATCCAAGTATTGATAATAAAGATGGTTGTACGTTTAAGGAAGACGCATTGGTTGAGATAATTGAAGATTATAATCATTTGTTTCATCAGACTTTTTCCATTCCATCGTATTCTGCGATGAAGAAGGATATTCAGAATCGTCTTGCACATAAAGAGCCTTACCAGAGAATAGAAAAGACACCAGCTGAGCAATTGAATCTATTGATTGTTGTGGATCAGATGCTGACGGGATATGACTCGAAGTGGGTCAATGTTTTGTATTTAGACAAAATACTGCGCTATGAGAATATTATTCAGGCATTTTCGAGAACGAATCGATTGTTTGGGCCAGATAAACCATTTGGTATCATTAAATATTATCGTGCACCATTTACAATGGAGCGCAATATCGAGGATGCTGTTAAACTGTATTCCGGAGATCGTCCTTTAGGAATGTTTGTCAGCAAACTCGATAAGAATCTGGATGAATTGAACCGAATTTTTGGAGATATAAAATCTATTTTTGAGAATGCTGACATTAAAAATTTTGATCAACTTCCAAAAGAAATGTCTGAACGTAATAAATTTGCCAAACTCTTCAAACAGTTTAATGAAGTGCTTGAAGCTGCAAAAGTACAGGGATTTGTTTGGGGAGAAACAGAATATATTATAAAGAAACAGGATTCGATACTCAATGTTAGTCTGGATTTTGATGAGCATGATTATAAAGCATTGGCTCAACGTTATAAGGAACTCTATAGTGAAAGTACAGGCAGTTCACAGCTAGAGGATGGCGTGCCATACGATCTTGTCGGTTATCTGACAACGATCAATACAGATGAGATCGACACCGAATATATGAATTCACGATTTGATAAATACAAAAAAGCTCTTAACAGTGATAATCCACAAGATATTCAGTCTGCCAAAGAGGAACTGCACCGATCTTTTGCCTCGTTAAGCCAGGAAGACCAAAAATACGCAAATCTCTTTTTACATGATTTGGAAACTGGTGATGTTAAAACAGATCCTTCTAAAACTCTGCGGGATTATATCAGCGAGTATAGCAGCTGGGCAAAGAATGATCAGATTCATCGCATTTCTGTGTATTTGGGGATGGATGAATCAATGTTGCGCAGTATGATGGTACTCAATTTGAACGAGTCCAACTTGAATGAGTATGGTCGCTTTGAAAAGCTGAAGTCATCTGTAGACAAGCAAAAGTCAAAACAATATTTTGAGAAAATAGAAGGATGTTCTTTATCATTGCCCAAAGTGAATATAAAAATTGATAAGTTGTTGCGCGAATTTATTTTGCGCGGTGGATTTGATGTGTAAGCGGGCCGCTTCCCCAGCGGAGAAACCCAAACGCACGCGCAAGAAATAGACCGAAGAATAGAGGGGATCGGTTCAGACCTTGCTGACATCATCCCGCTATGTAGTATTTTAACACTTCGAAGTAGAACATGACATCATCTATCAGTCCCGGTTGCCTCCAAAAAATACCAGACGAACCATTAAACAGTTACGACAGTGGATATCATCCAAACGAACAGGAAGCGCTCAACGATGCGCCCACTGCAACCACGCCACCCTCGGATGTCGACGCAGAACCATGCCCTGCCCCCGAGCAAAATGGCGAAGATGCAAGGCCCAACACTTCAGATGACGATGGTGAACGATGCACGGATTGCGAGCAACCGGGTGAGCGTGACGATAACGAGGCGTTGGACGACGATGAAGAATGCGCCAATGTGGATGACGCATTTTGGAATGCGCTCGATGCCTTGCCCTTGCCCAAAGATGCGGAATGGCTCGACACACTGGACGCGTATCAAAACTGCACGATTTGCTACCAGCCCAACAACACAACGGCGATTTCCATACTCGTGATCGGCATTTGCGCCTTGATATTTGCGATAGCACTATTCATTCAAATGCAAATATCCTCGCTACTTCCCATCAGCCCATGGCCCGTCGCCTTGATATTTGCCGGAAGTCTGGCGGCTATCGGCTGGGGTGCCTATAAGAGTTTTGACAAAGTTTGGATAAGCATTAGCGAAACGCATATTTTGATCGAGCGAGGATTGCGCAGAAAGAATGTCGCCAATGCATTTGATCGGGATCCGGGAAAAACCGTAGTCGAAATGACAAACACGAGCAAGCCGGAAGACTCGCCCAAATTCCGCGTCACGCTCGTCGAAGAAGATCGGGAGTTCGAACTTGCGCGTTCTCTTTCCCGCGAAAAAGCTACGGATCTGACGAATTTGATGAATCGAGTGCTCGAATTGTAGCAACCATATCAGCTTATTAAGTACGCTTATCGAAATCAGGCTGGATGCAGGTGATGTAAATGCCTGATAAATACAATTCACCAGCGCCCTGAAAGGGCGCAATGTTTCAGACCGGGGTGAAGCGATAGCGCCGGGTAACATGCATTCCCGCATATCAGCGCCCTGAAGGGGCGCAACAAAAAGCCGAAGGCAATTATTGCGGATAATTAAGCAAAACTTGAGTGTTATCTTTAGAAAACAAACTCCCATATAATCGGCACGAAACAGATGAAATGCTTTCAGCTGTTTTTATCCAGTTTAAGGCAAGGTGCCTTATCTTTTCCCTCATGTTTCGGGATTTTTATGAAAAAACTAGTATTACTCCTCGCGATTCTCATTCCATTTACTTTCGCAGCCTGTTCAAAGAAGGCGGATGACGCCGTGGACAGCAAAGTCGAAATCGCCAAAGCCGAAGCCGAAAAAGCCAAGGCAGAAGCAGAAAAAGCTAAAGCAGAAGCAGAAAAAGTAAAAACTGAAGCTGGCATAGCCGAAGCCGAAGCCAACAAAGCCCAGGCAGAAGCCGACAAAGCGCAGGCGGAAGCCGACAAAGCACAAGCTGAAGCAGGCGGCGTCGGTCGTTACACCGCACCTGAAGATCTTCCCACGCTCGATGGCACGCTGGAACCCACAGGTCTCGTGCTCGCCATGGGCGTTCGCCCTATTCGCGACATAAAAACAATCCGAGTTGCGGGCACAGATGACGGCACCTATATCATCGAAGAACTCTTTAACAAAACCATTGCATTCTCAACAGAACGCCGCAAAAGCATGAACAATGTCGAAGAAGAGTATCTCCATAATCTAACCCGCAAAATCGACACGTCCGCCCATGACATCGAGGTGAGCAAGGACGATAAAATGTCCGCTCGCCTGACGTACCCATCGTGGAAAATCACTTATGAGAGCGGATTCAACGAAGATACCCGTAAATGCATCGATTATTATGTTCAGACGGAAGAATTCGATTATCGTTTTCATACGTCGATTGATAGCGATGAGTTCGACAGCCAAAGCCATCACCTCGAAGCATGGTTTGATAACCTCGAAATGAAGGAATTGTAAGTTACTTTCAGTTTAGGGCGATTTGGAACGCCGAATCATATCGCAGCGCGTATGCAATAGCGCTGCGGGCACGCCGTATGTCAATAGGCGTGCCGTTCCAAAAAAATCGAAAATCGACTTGACGCAGAGCAACGCGTGCCTAATCTCCCGCGCCCGTTGTCAGGCGCAAATTAACGCGCTCGTTATTGTTTTGATTTAAGGAGATAAAAATGAAAGTTCGTCCATTACAGGATCGTGTTCTTGTTAAACGCGTCGAAAGCTTAACGCGCACCGCCGGTGGCATCATCATTCCCGACACGGCGAAGGAAAAGCCCCTGGAGGGCATCGTCATTGCAGTCGGCGAAGGCAAACGGCTCGATGACGGCACCCGCGTAAAACCTGAAGTAAAAGAAGGCGATCGCGTCCTGTTTGGCAAATATGCAGGCACCGAAATCAAACTCGACGGCGAAGAACACATGATTCTTAAAGAAAGCGATATTCTCGGCATTCTGGACTAATTGGGAGATTTTAAAATGTCAGCAAAAGAAATCATTTTTGATGAACAGGCTCGCAAAAAAGTGCTTCGCGGCGTGAATCAGATCGCCGATGCCGTCAAAGTCACACTCGGTCCCAAGGGCCGCAATGTCGTGATTCAGAAATCCTATGGCGCTCCTTTAATTACGAAAGACGGTGTGACCGTTGCGAAAGAAGTCGAACTCGATGACAAATTCGAGAACATGGGCGCACAGATGGTGCGCGAAGTCGCCTCCAAGACAAACGATATCGCCGGTGACGGCACGACGACCGCAACCGTTCTGGCACAGGCCATTTTCCGCGAAGGTGTCAAATTCGTCATTGCCGGCCAGAGCCCGATGTCCATCAAACGCGGCATCGACAAATCCGTCGAAGCCGTTGTCGCTGAACTGAAAAAAATCGCTCGCCCGACGCAGAGCGAACAGGAAATCGAGCAGGTTGGAACGATTTCCGCGAACGCCGATAAAACCGTCGGTGAAATCATTGCCAAAGCAATGGCCGAAGTCGGCAAAGACGGCGTCATTACGGTTGAAGAAGCCAAGGGTCTCGAGACCGAGCTCAAGGTTGTCGAAGGCATGCAGTTCGATCGCGGCTATCTGTCGCCCTATTTCGTCACGAACAGCGACCGCATGACCGTCGAATACGACAAACCCAGAATTCTGCTCTATGACAAGAAGATTTCGAGCATCAACGAGCTGCTCCCGATTCTCGAAAAAGTCGCCTCTCAGAGCCGTCCGCTGATCATCGTTGCCGAAGACGTCGAGAACGAAGCGCTCGCGACGCTCGTCGTCAACCGTATGCGCGGCGCGCTGCAAGTCGCGGCCGTCAAGGCTCCTGGATTCGGTGATCGCCGCAAAGCCATGATGGAAGATATCGCAGCCCTTACCGGTGGCCGCCTGATCACTGCTGACCTCGGCATGAAACTCGAAGATGCGACGCTCGCCGATCTCGGCGAAGCCGAACGCGTTTGCATCGACAAAGACAACACGACGATCGTCAATGGTCTCGGCAAAGTCGAAGACATTCAAGCTCGTGTCAACCAGATCCGCGCCGCGATCGAATCGTCCAAGTCGGATTACGACCGCGAAAAACTTCAGGAACGGCTGGCCAAACTCGTCGGCGGCGTTGCCGTCGTTCAGGTCGGTGCCGCAACGGAAGTCGAAATGAAAGAAAAGAAAGCCCGCGTCGAGGATGCCCTCAATGCAACGCGTGCTGCCATCGAAGAAGGTATCGTGCCCGGCGGCGGCGTGGCGCTCGTTCGCGCCCAGAAAGCCCTCGACAACCTCAAGCTCAATGCCGATGAGCAGTTCAGCGTCGATATCGTGCGCCGTGCCCTCGAAGAGCCGATGCGCCAAATCGCCGAAAATGCTGGCGTCGATGGCTCCATCGTCGTTCAGAAAGTCCGCGAAGGTGCCGATGGGTTCGGCTATAACGCCGCCACGGATAAATTCGAAGACCTCCTGGCCGCAGGCGTTATCGATCCCGCCAAGGTCACGCGAAGCGCCCTCCAGTATGCCGCAAGCATCGCCGGTCTGCTCCTCACGACGGAAGCGATGATCGCCGAACTCCCGAAAGAAGAAAAAGCTCCCGCAATGCCCGCTGGTGGCATGGGCGGTATGGGCGCCTTGGGATTCTAAGCCGTTTTCGTTCTATCTGAGTTATATGTTGAGGCCGGACACCGGCCCGGCTTCTGCCGGGCAGTGCCCGGCTTTTTTTGTAACTATTCAGTCCATGTAAAAAGTGAATAATCCTATGAGTTGCAAACGGGTGAGCGTAAGCGAACCCATTTCCCTCTCCCATTGGGAGAGGGTGCCGCGTAGCGGCGGGTGAGGTCTGATTAGTTACAAATAATGAGGATTCTGTTGATTTAACCTCCGGAATGTCTGAATATGATGCGTTGGGATTATGCCCGCAAAACTCCCTCATCCAATTACCACAGGTTTTCATCCATGTATCGACACGCATTTCATTTCCGAAAACCGGTATTATTCCTCGTTGCACTACTCATCTGTTCCGGAGGCTGTAGCATGAAAAAGAACGATCAGAACGAATCCCAATCCATGCAATCCGTTTCTTATGCCGAATCGCAAGCCCCCAATACCGTGATTCAAGCTCAGCCAGAACCCATGGGTATGCCTGCGCCCGGTGTCGGTGGTACGCCCGGTGGTGCACTCCCACCTGGTGTTGCGCCTGCCCCCGGTGGTGCACTCCCACTTGGTGTCGCACCTGCCCCCGGCGGTGCAAAGCCCGGTATGCGCGATGTCCCTATGCCTGGCGGAACGACCAACCGTTCATACCAGGCTCCCAAAACTATTCATTCTTCAACGATCACGGAGTTTTCCACACACTTCTTCGTTTACGATCCTGAAGACGATTCACTCAGCGGAAACTATTACTTCATCCTTAAAAAATCCAACGATGGCAAACTCATGCTCAAAGAGGATTACAAGTATGGAATCGTAGAAGAAGTCACGCCCGATGTCTTCGATAAAATCCAAAAAATTATCGAGAGAAACAATCTCGTAAAGCTCAATGGCACGGACAGAGTCACGCACGGTTTGCCTGTCGAATACCAACCTTGTTACCTCAGTGCCGTCTATGATTCCGGTGAAACCCTCTATTTCTCCATGAACAACGAGCCGCGAGCGTCCTGGGCACTGGAACTCGAATCCACATTGAGGGAAGAGTTTGCCAAACGCGGACACAAGAAATGCCTGGCTCCCCCTTCGGCATCCAATATAGAAAACTTTAATATCGAATTTCTCGAAGGCGACCTGGTCTATATGTATGATTTAATTAATAGCAAAAAATATATTATGCGATCAGTTTATAACAGAGCCAAAAAAGAGCGGGATTCTGAAAAAATTATCGAGGTTCCAGATGGTTTCTATGCCGATTTGCACAATTATATCAAATCTCACAATTTCAGGCGCTTCCATACCGGGAAGGTATCGTTCGAATCCCAATGGAAACAAGGCAAACCAAGATTTTTTAGTATTTATTTTGCTTATGAAAATAAAAAGCAAATCTCCACGTATTCTGCCGATACGGACAAATGCGATGATTTCTATCGTGAAATTCCTGGATTAAAAGCCTTTTTTGACAAATATATCGATGATCCCAATGCCATCGACGGCTCCGAAAGCATAGAAAAAATTGATCTCGACGCATTGATGTAAACAAAGCGCATTATAAAAAAATCTCCCTCTCCATTGGAGCTAAGGAAGGGACAATTGCTGTAAATGATGCAAATAATAGAAGCCCGTAGGGCTTCACGTTTAGTAGCCCCCGGTTGGCGCTAAGCGCCTACCGGGGGATCAGGCAACCATAACTATCCCCGTAGGGGATTCCCCCAAAACATATATCAAAAAGTCCTCCTCTCCACTGGAGAGGGGGATTTAGGGGGTAAGGCTAGAACGAATATCTCGCCTGCATAAAGATATAATTCGGGCCGGTCGTACGATTGCCGAACGTCGAATCATCGCTACCGAAGTGCAACAGGGCACCCACGGCGAGTTCTGTATTAGGCCACAGCTTGAAGGAAAGGTTCGGCACGAGCATCGCGCTCGGATCCGAGATACACCAGACCAGCGACAGTCTGAAAAGCATCTGTTCGTTGAGGGCTTTGAAGTCTGCATTGACCATCAGGTAATGCTCCAAATCCTTCGCCCCGAATTCGTCGACGAACCCGTAAATGTACTGCATATTCACGTACAGCCATTTCGTAAACGAGTTGTCCATACCGACGACGGCTTTGACAAAGAAACCCTTGTCGGTCTGATTCTCGGACATCTTTGTGCCGTTGATGTCGAGATCGATGCGGACATCGTCGTGAATATAGAATGCGAGTTCACCCCAAAGGCCGAGACCGCCGAGGGCATCGAGGCTCGTGGCAAAGTCGAATCCCGCCATGTGAATGCGAGGATATTCGACCGTGACATCGGTATATGCCGTCAATGTCGAAATACCGTCATAACTGAAGGATTCCATCAAATTCATCAGGCTCTGTCGCTGTTCATCGGTACCAGCCACGAGATGAATATTGGCGTCGACAGCATCCGAAACTTCTTTATCGGTCGAAACTGCGTTGACGTTGACAGTGCGCGGCTGCATGTTGTGATCGAAGCCGTAGTAATAATAGAAGTTCAGGTCAACGCCGTATAGCGAGAAACCGAGACGAGCACCGACCTGAGAATTCGTAATGGAATCGTCGGGTTCGTGAACCTTGACGTCGTAGAGAATCGAACCGCCGTATTTGACATACAATTCCTGAAGATCGACGAGGCTAGAAAGGATTCTGGATTTGGCAAAACGACGGAACTGATCCGGGCCGCCGAATACGTATTCCGAGGACTCGGGCACGAGACCGGAACGGAAACGCGGCACCCAGATGACCTGGAACTGGAACTCACTGAAAATCGGCGTGTCGCCACTGCCCTCGACTTCCCAGCTTGGCGCATAAGTAAGGTTAATCATCTCGTTGGCCACGCGATGACCGAAATCCTGATAATCCTCGAGATCGAGACTGTTTATCGTACTCGTCGGATTAAAACGGTCAGCCGAACCCCAGTCGATGATCTGACGGCCGACGCGAATATCGAGTCCATCGACGATGAAGTCAGAAATTCGGATATAAAGTGCATCGCTTTCAAAATAGAACGGGTCCACCTTGCTGCGTGAACGCAAGGTATCGAGCTGATAAACTTCACTCTTGCCAGAATATGTCAGTGAAAGATCGGCAACGACATCGACCATGTCCATGGTAAACGATCCCGTGAATTTTATCGTATTGTCCGAACGGTCAAAACGAACAGCCTTCACGTCATCGGGACGATCCGTGCCGGGAATCGTCATGTGAAGATCGCTGAAAACAGAGCCTTTGTAACTGAATTCCTGGGCCTGAGCTTCGGTATGAAAAGCCGTTGCGGCAAGGCTGCAAAGAAATGCACAGCCGAGTAAAAGGGATGAATAACGCATCGATATTCCTAATGATTGATTTAACCGTGGGAATTTCATATCTCGAATTCCCGAAATAACAGGCCGCATAAACGCACATTATTCCATTATTATTCACTTTTTTTTGAGGTATTCTGATAATGTATGTGCGGCGTATCCGGCACGGATAGCCGCACAGCCCGTGCGTATGGCAACGCCATAGCACGGCACCACCGAAAAAACTTACGGAGGCATTATGCACATCATTCAGTCAATCGATTTAACCAAACTGAAAAGCCGTCAGCTTATCAGCTTTTTCAACAGTATCGCGAGCCTTATCAAGGATATTTACGGCACTGAAACCTGTGATATCGCCGTCGATTTCCTGCACGCCGCCACGGCGTATGAACTGACCGTGAACGGCTGCAGTGCCGAGGAATCCGAAAGCCTGCAACAGGCCGATGATGCCGCCGACGACGCCTGGGGTGCACTCAACGACCAGCTCCGTGCCTCGCTACGCCATCCGAATCCTGAAAAACGCAACGCCGCCGCCGCCGTCTATATGGTATTTGCCGAGTTCAGCAATCCGACACGACTGAGCTACAATGAAGAGTATGCACTCATTCGCAAACAGCTCGACGAACTCGAAAAGATTTCCCGTGAAACGCTGAAACTGGCGCTCATCGACGAACACGTCGATGCCCTCGAACGATGCTATGCCGATTTCCAGAAAACCATTGCGTTCGTGCAGGATGGCAGCAAACGTCCCAATCTGTGCAAAAAAGCCAAAGAAGACGCGATTAAAGAATATGCGCAACTCACCGAAACGCTCAACGTCCTCGTTCGAATCAATTCAGACACGCGCTACTCACGCATTGTCGAAGGCCTGAACGAATTGATTAAAAAAGCATAATCTCCCGCGCCTGATGCGCGAGGCTTATGCATTGCCCGTAAGCCGTTGCAAAGCCGCCAAATCGTTCAGTTTCATGGCCTGCTGAAGGGCGATTTCGCGGCACAGGCGACCTTGCTCACGCGAGGAATATCGATCGCACAAATTCGCCGCAAGTTCAGTACAATAAAGGATATCCGCATCGACGACCATGCTATCCGCGAGTGATTTGCTCAGGCGGACGACGACATCATCGAATTGCGGCCAGTCGAACGTTGCGGCACAACACGGCAAAAGCTCGGCATAGAACCAGTTCAAATCTATAGTCTGGCTCGCCTGTTCGAGCACGTCGATCTGCTCCAGAACGAGGACTTTCGCTTCGGAATAACGCTGTTTGGCGATGAGCAAAAGCGCGAGATTGCCGACCGTCGTCGATCCGCTGAGCGGATTGATTTCGCGATACACGTCCATCGCATTTCGATAATAATTTTCGGCCTGATCGAGCTGCTGATACCCAAGCCTGTAGATTTCGCCGATGTCGTTAAAGCAGTTGGCGATGTAAATGCGGTAGCCCATTTTCTGGAATATGCTAAGCGCATATTCGAGATTCTGATGCGCTTCCTCGTAAAATCCGCCGTGCTGGAGCGTATTTCCAAGCGAGTTATAAGTGCGGGCAAGGCCGTACTGATCATTCATCTGTATTTGAATATCGATGGCCTGCTGGAAATAGACGCGTGCCAAATCGAGTTCATGCCGGACATCGCAGATTCGCCCAATAAACCAGAGCGTTTCTGCCCTGTCCTTGATATAGAGCGCACGACGGCGTTCGCCAATTTCATTGAAAAACGACAACGAAGTCATCATGGCATCGACGGCTTCATTGAGGTTATTTTTCTGATAGAGGAGAATGCCCATTTCCTTATACCCGAGCGACTGCACGACTGCGGAACGCGTGCGGCTGCCCAGCTCGATCGATTGAAGGATGAGCGGCTCGGCATTTTCGAGATTGCACTGCTGGAGCCATGTCTCGGCTTCGGCAATCCATCCAAGCGCACGTATCGGGCTGTTTGCATCGGCCTTGCAATACTCGAGACAAACCTCACGGCGACGGAAAAGCATGTGCGCGACATCGAACTCGCCGCGCTGCCGACGAATAATCGCGGCCTGAAGCAGCGGCTCCAGACATGCCTCGTAGGCATGTGCCGCAAAAAGATGCTCCGCACGGCGCTCGTGATAGAACGTCTGCACCGAGGCAAAATAAGTCTCCAACATGTCGGCACAGACGAGATGGAACTCGCGGCTGCGCCCGATTTCCTTCATATACCGAATCATGGATTCGCGAAGGATTTCATGCACGAACCGAATCGTCGGGTAACGCAACTCGAAAAGCTGGTGTTCGAGCATGATTTCAAGCGTTCCCGCATTGTTCTTGGTGTCGGCCATTTCACACACAATGCGCCACTCGTCGGCATCGAACTGCACGCCGAGACACGCCGCGAGTTCAAGCTGTTCAAACGCATAGGGATGTTTTTTCGTATCCCTGAAAATCGACCTGATTCTGGAAATCCACAGTTCGTGAAGGGAATCCGGCAACGCGACCGACGCGCCCTCCTTCACGCGGAAACCATGCTCGCCAGGTACGAGTACGCCGCGCTCAATCCAGTCGCCAACGAGCTGAATCGCAAACAACGGCATACCGCTCGTGCGCTGTGCCACCTGATAACAAAGCTCGTCATCGAGCCCCGTCAGCTGATGCACGAGCTCGAGATGGACATCCGAAGCCAGCGGCAGGATATCGAGTTTGGTCACGCCGTTGCACGCCAACATGCGCTTGTACGACTCTTCCTGCGGCGACATCAGCTCCAGATCTTCGCTGCGGCATGAACACAGAATCAGAAGGGGAATCTCAATCCCCGAGTTCAGGATATACTCGACAAAATCGAGAGAATATTTCGAATTATGGACGTCATCGAGCCACAGATAGGCCGCCCTGTCGTGACAAATGCGGACGAGGAAACGGCTTAAGACCGCATACTGTTCTTCAATGCTCGCGAATCGAATGCCGGGCACGGGCTCGTTCGGATCATCCTGAAGCTGCATGAGTTCGAGCATCGGAAGGGCATCGTCATACTCATTTTCAAGCGTATGTTCAGAAAGGAACCACTGGATGCGCTCAAGCGCCCTGGCTCGCGTGAGATTCTGGCACGACAGGTAATACATCATGGCACGCGCAATGCCGGGCGCGTTCTGATGATCGTCGTAATGATAAGCCTTGAGCGTGTGAGCGATCGAAAGTTCGTGTACACGTTGTGACATCCACTCGATAATGCGGGATTTTCCGCATCCTCGCGGGCCATCCAAAACAATGCACCGAGGAATTCTGTCGCTCCGCGTCGCCACGAGCTGAGCGTAAATGATATCGCGTTCCGTCTCGCGCCCGACCATGGGAATCGATCGAAATCCCCATAAACCAAGCCCCGCACCGTTCAAAAGGCCGGAACGTTCTTCATAAGCTTCGCGCCGCCACGTCCTCGGTGCCGGAACGATCTCGTGATTGTTGTACACAATCTTGGGCGTCTTCAGGCGCTGACGATAAACCTCTGCAAGCGTCGCCAGATCATGTTTTTCGCCCAACGGCTCGAACCCCGGCTTTGCCTGTGGAAGCACGACCATCGCCGCGATGTCTTCTGAGGCCATGCGCATCGTCTCGCCCATATCGGCAAGAAGGTCATCGGCAATATCTTCGCGATTATGCGCGACATCCATCACTTCGGAAGGCCCCGTGCTGCGCAGTTCTACCTGTTCGGCATGATAAAGCGTATTAAAGATGCTCGAATTCACGTCGCCGTTCGGCGTGACGGCATTGCTCTCACCGGACTCGAGAGAAATATCCTGAACTTCACTTTTCTGCGGAAGTTCTTCCACCGGATCGGGCAGGCAAACGAGTTCCCACGCGGCCTCGGCAGCATATTCGAATCGATCCGAAATCTTTTTCGCGAGCATTTTTGACAGCCACTGCTGGAAACCTTCCGGCAAGTGGCGGCCGGTCACGGGTTCCGGTTCCTCGCGAAGCTGACAGCGCAAAACCTCGGTGCCCTTGACATGGTTAAAGATCCGTTTGCCCGTCGCGAAAAGATAGGCGAGACAGCCAATCGAGTATAAATCTGTCCACGGGCCCTGGTCGCGGAACTGGTTCAGAATCTGTTCCGGCGCCATATAGCGCGGCGTCCCGGCAACCATCCCGTCCGGCAACTCGGTCGTGCCCACGGCTTTCGCAATCCCAAAATCCGTGAGCATCACACGCGACTGATTCGAATCGTGCATCAAAAGGATGTTGCTGGGCTTGATATCGCGATGAATGACATCACGGGCATGCGCGTGCGCCAGCGCGTCGAGCAACTCGAGCAACAAAAATCGCATCTGAAGCCACGGCAACGGCGACTTCGGCCTGGGCAACGTCCCCCCTGTCGCCAGTTCCATCGCATAATACTGGCTGCCGCTCGCGATCTGTCCTTCCGAGGCGGAATACAGCGAGTCGTCGGTAATGCCATAGTCGAGAAGACGAATGATGGACGGATGATGAAGCCGCGCAACCGCACGAACTTCATTCGTAAATGCCTGCCGAAACGTCTCGTCCATCGCGCCAACGGCCGTCAGAACTTTGACTGCGACATGAAGCCCCTGACCACGGTGGACCCCTTCCCACACTACGCCCATTGAGCCTTTCCCAATAGGCTTGAGCAAATCAAATGGTCCTAATGCCAGTCTCTCCATCACGCGTTCTCCATCGCCGATTTTGCACACAAATACCTACACCCTTCTACCCCTTCTACCGCATAATTTCACCATTTAAATGTTTTATTTGGGTATGTGGCTGTTTCATACGCCACATTCTGCCGCGCTATTGACATACGCGCGGCAAACGGCGCTATTGCATACGCGCCGTTATCTTTTTTTGCCCGCAACAGTGATGCCTGCCCCATGCACAAAAACAAAAACGCGGCGTTTCACCGGGGGAAGCAAAACGCCGCAGGGGCTGCGATAACCATGAAAGATTATCGCAGGGGGGTATTCATACGTCTATCATCGTCTTTATTATGCGTCAACATTTTTTATTGTATCGGTTTGTAATCGATCATTTTTCTTCCGTCTTATCAGAATCACTCGATGGCGATGTCTCTTCGGAATGTTTTGAATCTTCCGAACTTTCATCGACTTTATCCTCGACGACGCGATTCTTTTTGCGCCCCCAGATGGCGATCACAATTCCGATCACGATCAGCGGAATGCTTATCCATTGCGATGTCGAAAGGAGCCATCCCCCTCTGTCGTCGTCGCGCCAGAACTCGATCACAAACCGAAGAATTCCATAGCCTATCAACAAAATCACGAGTTGCTGGCCGCGATAAGCCGCTTTTTTGCGCCGCAACCAGAGCCACGCGAACAACGCCAACGCACCAAATAACTCATACAGCTGCGTTGGATGCACGGGCAACGAAAGCCACTCGCCAATCTGTTCATGCTGCGCCACGAGCGCGTCATAAGCCTGTTCGCGATGGCGCTTCCAGGCATCGGAATACTGCGGGAACCGAATGGCCCACGGCACATCCGTCACCTTGCCGAAGCAGCATCCGGCCAAAAAGCACCCCAACCGTCCGAACGCAAGCCCCAGTGCGATAATTGGTGCCATCATGTCCGTCAGTTTCAGCATCGACCACTTCCATCGATGTGCCAGGAACCACGAGGTTAAGACTGCCAGGATAAAACCGCCGTAATACGTCAGGCCGCCTGCCCAGAACATGAAGGGCCGCAAGCAATCCTGATTGGGAATGCACCTGCCGTCCACACAGTTCGCACCAATGTTATACCCCTGATTCTGCGCCGTCACGCACTGCGCGGAACTTACGCAGGCATCCCCGCTGGGAAGTGATTTCGCCAGTTCTTCCGGTCCGAAACACAGCCAGACGTAATCCATCAGATACCCATCGAAAAAGATGTGTGCCAGGCGAGCACCGACAATGCTCGCAATGACAATCGCAAAACTCAGATCGATGACTTTGACCGGATCAAATCCGACGCGAACCGCTTCCCGGCGAGCCAGAAGCGCCCCGATAAAAAAACCAAGCATCAGCATCGTAAAATACGATGGCAATGCCCATATCCCTTCGCCAATTAATACTGGATACATATTCGTCACTCAATGCCGACAAAAAAGGCGGATTATCGCACCGCAATAACCGCCCCTTTCATTGCCAATCCACAGACCGTCTCAGGCTTGTGCAGGTGCCTGTTCTTCCTTATCCTCAGCCGCTTCGGCTTCAGCCGTTTCGGCTTTGGCCTCGGGGTCTTCAGCCTTGGCTTCGACGGCTTCGGCTTTTTTCTCATCTTTTGCGTCTACGACCACGCTTTCGCTTTCTTTCGCTTCGATGGCCTTGGTTTCTTTCTTTTCGCCAGATTTATCGTCGACAGCCTTATCGTCGTATTTTTTGCGGTTGATAATCATGTCGAGCACGAGGAAGGCCACGCCGCAAGTCACGAAGACATCGGCAATGTTAAACGTCGGCCAATAATACCGATCCCCAATGTGCCAGGACACGAAATCGATGACATAGCTCAATCTGGCGCGATCGATCACGTTTCCGAGCGCACCGCCAAGAACACATGCCAAAGCAATAATCATAGGCTTGTGCGTTTTCCACGAACTGGCACCGATGAAAACAAGAATCAGGATAATGGCGAGAATACCTGTAATGCCAAAGAAAACCGAACGAAAAGTTGGAGATTTATCGGCAAGGAAACTGAATGCTGCGCCTGGATTTCTCGCATACTGATAGTCATAATAACCATCGATCACGGTGATTCCGACATTGCGCAAATCGATGATCTGTCCGTCTTTGAGTTCATCCTGCGGATTCAGATGGGTGCCGTCCGTACTCGCAAACGCCATGATGCGCTTGTTCTCAATTTCGCTATTTTTGGGATATTTTTTCGCCACGAAATCAGCAAGTGTCGGTGTCTCTGCGGCGCTATCCACAGTCACCGTGACATAATGTTCGGCATAACGGTTTGAAGCGAGGTTGTTTTCTGCCCAGTTTTTTGACCACTGGTCAAAGAAAACGGCGAGTATAAGGATAATGCCGACGACGAGAAACTTAAACAGCTGTGATTTCGCATCCTGTGATGCAAATGCTTCGGATAATTTCATGTTTTTTCAGATTGAGAATGGTTAGGATTTATTGGCGCGAAACTGGCCGGGCTGAGAAAAATCGAAGGGTTTGGGAAGCTCAAAGTCTTCCATGCGAATATATTTGGGTTCGAGCGCTTCGAGCGGGACATCGGGAAGCGAGTCGGGATATCGGCTGAGAACGAGTCTGGCGAGCACTGCGGCCCTCGGGCTGGCGCTGCGAAGCAAGAGACGCGGGCAAGCCGCAGAAATCTTGCGCGAATGGTTCGGGAATGCCGGCCCGACACAGACCACGTTCTGGCCTGGAAAGACGCTTTCGACGTATGCCACAAAGTCTTCGGGTTTTAACAGAAGTTCTTCAGAAAGAGCCTCGATTTTCCCGTCTTTCCACGCGTGAAATGACGCGTACATTTCACCGCGACGCGCATCGATACAAGCGGCAACGATAGCAGAATCGGGCATGGCATCGTATGCAATGGCCTCGAGTGAGGATGCCGCATAGAGCGGTTTGTCGAGCGTGAGCGCCAAAGATTTGAGCATTGCCATCGACACGCGCAAGCCGGTAAATGCGCCGGGGCCCCTCGATACGACAAACCTGTCGATATCTGCAATTTTCAATTCGCAGTGGTGCAACGCGGCATCGACAAGAGAAAGAAGCCCCGGGCCATTCTTTGTCTGCGAGCAACACGAAGCCTCAAAAAGAATATTCTGGCCGCGAACAATGGCCAAAGACTGCATCGGCGTTGCGGTATCCAACGCCAGAACTAATGAATCGGAGGTAATCATATTTCAGCTTATTACGAGAAAAACATATTCCACACGCGCTCAATGTCGTTTTTGAACGCCAACAGCAAAAGCAACAGAACGAGTGCCAGGCCGATATACATGACGATTTGGCGAGCTCGCATCGAAATGGGGCCGCGTTTAATCGCCTCGACGAGCAAGATGGCCAGCTTGCCGCCATCCAGAAGCGGAATCGGAATGAGATTGATCACACCGAGATTAATCGAGATAACCGCGAGCATTCGGAGGAATGTATCGAACCCTTCCGAACCCGCTTTTGCCGCCATGTGGCCGATCATAATCGGACCGCCGAGATCCTTTGTCGATCCCTTGCCCTGGAACATCCTGCCGATATACACCGCGAGCATCGTCGAACATTTCACCGTCAGAACAAACGATTTCTTCGCGGCATTGCGAAAACGTTCAGCCCCGGATTTTTCAATCATTTCGGGAATGACCAGCTTATTCGAGTGATAAAACCCCGAATATATGATCGGCACCTCTTCCTGGAACTCACCCGTGATCTTGATGCGTTCCAACTGAAGCGTCGTCTTGAAAACCTCGTCGCCACGGCGCACCGTCAGTTCATGCGGGTCTTCCCATTTCACCGTCAGCTTGTCGACGAAAGACCGAAACACGCTCATCTGCTCGCCATCGAGCTCCACGATATAATCACCTCTTTTGAGGCCGGCCTTGTCGGCCGGAGAATCGGGATCGATATCTGTCAGGAACATGTTATCCGAGGCGATTCCGAGTTCTTCGGGACTCGTCACGCGTTGAGGAATGACGGCTTCTTTTGGAACCAGGATGTTGTAATCGCCGTAAGCAACAGAGAGCGGCGACGGCCTGAGATAGCGGATGCGGAGTTCGTCCTTGTCGTTATTGGCGAGTGCCTGTTCGAGTTCGACATACGTATGGATGGCTTTGCCGTTGATTTCCGTAATCTCGTCAAAAGTTTTTATGCCATAAGTCGCAGCAAGCCCGGTCTCGGAAACGATACCAATCACCGAAGACGCCGGATCCGGCGTGACGCCGATACGTCCCTTCGTCTCCTTCATGATATCCAGGGCATCGCGAATGACGGCTTCTTCCGGCGTGATCGTCACGACCTGCTCGACGCCATTGCGGATGATCGTGAACTTCAGTTCTTCGTTGGGATTATCGGAAATAATTTCCTGAACGCGGCTCCATCCTTCGACTTCCGTATCGTCGATTTTGGTAATGAGATCGCCGGGTTCGAGCACACCAAATGCGGGAGAATTATTCAGGACCTGCCCAATTTGCGGCGGCAGATCCGTCGTTGCTGTCGCGGCAAAGACCAGGAATAGAATCGGGATTGGAAACAAAAGATTGAGCAGAGGCCCCGCAAAATTGATGATGGCCTTTTGCCAGATTGGCTTGTTGTTATAGGCGAGCGCAAAGTCGGGATCCGATTTATCGGTGATTTCTTCGAAATCATTGCCATACATCTGCACGTAGCCGCCGATCGGGAGCAGACGGATATCCCAGTTTGTTCCCCAGCGCTTAAATCCACCGAGACGAGGCCCGAAACCAATCGAAAACGTCAGCACCTTGACGTGAAAGATACGCGCCGCGATATAATGGCCGAACTCATGGACAAACACGAGCACGCCGATCAGCAATATGAAATAAACAATGCCCATACTCTGTTATCTCGTCAGCGTTGCAAAGATAAAGACCCACGGTGCCGAGAATATCAGGGCATCGACGCGGTCGAGCATGCCGCCATGCCCAGGTATCAAATTGCCCGAATCCTTCACGCCAAAACTGCGTTTTAAAAGCGATTCCGACAAATCGCCCATCTGCGCGAGGAAATTCGCCACAACGGCGAGCAGAATGACCTGCCATATCGCGAGATGATCGAAGGCAAGATATTTGGCGACAAACGCCGTGATAAGGGCGCAGACGAAGCCGCCGGCGGCCCCTTCCATGGATTTTTTGGGACTGAGAATCGGTGCCATCTTGTGTTTTCCGAGCGCACGGCCTGTAAAGTAAGCGCCCGTGTCGGACATCCACGTCATCGCCATCAACGTGAAAATCCAGGCGTTGGCACTGTCCCCGAGCGATCGCTTGAAAAGCGCCATGAACAGGCATGTCACGCCGACATAGCAAGCACATCCCAAGGTCGCAGTAATCACATTCGATGCGCGTTCGATCACGCGAGGCCTGAAGCAATTGAACAAAAATGCGCCCCACACCGTCACGACGGCAGCGCCGCCGACGATGAGCCAGCTGTTCGCATTCACCCACGGAATATCGGCCAATGGCGCCGTGCTACCGGCACAGAGATATGCCACGACAGCCGGAATCAGCGATAAAGCCACACTCACACCGCGTGTCGCCCCCGATTCCTGGCCATTCGTGATCTTCATGAACTCCCATGCGCCAAGGATCGCCGCAATCAGCATGAATCCAGCCCACATCCACGCGTTGCAGAAAATAATGAACGGCAGGAGCACGGCAAGGAGCACAATTGCCGACAACACGCGCTGAATGAGATTCGACATCTTCTTTTTTTCCGGCTTGGTCTCGGTCTGAGCCGCATTCGCGGCAGACTCTGAAGCCATATTCCCGGTGGATTCCGACGATTTTTCTGTCGCATCCGATGCCGTTTCATTGGTCTGAGTGGATTCCGTTTCCTGATTGATATCGGTCATAATCTTCCTGATTTTGCAAAATTCTTTTGCCTCGCGAGGCTTCAATCACCCGACACGCGCCGGGCACGCGAAATACAGATGTCTATCACATTGGACACCGGGATTAAAGAAATGTCACCATCCTCCTGCACACTTCCATTCGATTTTAACTCGCTATCCAGCATTTGCACACAGAATGGGCAACATGTCGAGATCTGATCCGGGTTTTCTTCGAGGAGTTCATTGACCCGCATTTCGGCGATTTTCCTCGAATTTTCGAGGAAAAATTGTCCGCCTCCGCCACCGCAGCAATGCCCGTTCACGGCTTCTTCATCCGAAATCTCCAAACCGAGTTCGCGGAAAAGACGCAACAGGCGTTTGGGCGTTTCGGGAACTTTGCCCAATCCACACGGCATGTGAACCCGCGACATTATTTTTTCCGCCGAGGTATCGTTCTCAAGCTCGCCCCGCTCCCATCGTTCCGCCACGAATTCGAGAAAATGCTTTGCCCGAAGCTCGCCCGGATATTCATTCCGAAGTGTGTTCGCGCAGTGGGGGCAGATCGTGAGGATCGAATCGTATTCGGAAATCTTGGCGATTTCTTCGAGATTTTGCTTCATACAATCGGCAAATTCCTGTTCATGGCCGAGTTTGCGCAAGAACTCACCGCAACACGATTCCTTGTCGAGCGTGTGAACAACGAAGCCGTTCGTCTCAAGCCACTGTGCGCAATTTTCGAGTGTCTTGCGTGCCGTGACATCATAAGCGCCCATACATCCGGCAAAGAGTACGACGTGGATATCGCCGTTATTTTCCGAGTGCAGCGCGGTTTTCCAGGCGCCGCGGTCGGCACGCGGATAACCCCAGGGATTTCCGGAACGCTCGAACTTCGACAAAAGCGAATTCAGCTTTGACGGAGCGCGATCGCGGCAGACCTCACCACGGCGCAAATCGATTATACGGGCCGTATTTTCATTGCCGACGGGGCAAACGCGGTCACACGCGCCGCATTGCGTGCATTGCCACAACTCTTCGGCACTGATGATGCCGGATTTCTTATCGCCATCCGATTTTTTCACGAGGACGGCATTTCCATCCATACACAGATCGCGCAAGCGAATCTGCGATTCCATCGGGCCCTGGTATTTCTTGTCTGAGACCACCATCGGGCACGCATTGGTGCACCGCTGGCACCGCGTGCACGTGAGGGCATTCATAATCAGTCGCTGTTTTAAATCGTGCACTTTTTCGGCACCGATGATGGGCCACTCGGCTTCCGGAATGTCTTTAGATACGGCATCTTCGAGCTTTTGCGCATAACCGTCCATATCGGGATTGTCCATGCACGGGATTGGTTTTGCGCCATAACGTTCGTACTGACAGAATAAATTCGGGAAAGCAAACAGGATGTGCAGATGCTTGCCCATCGGAATCCATATCAGGAAAACGGCCACGGCAAGGATATGCACGCCGGACGACAGATCGTGGACGAGAAACGCGACATCGCGATTCATAAAACTGCCGATCCATTTCGAAACTGGCAAACACTTGTCGAGCCACTCGGGATCGAGCCACAACGCCGAACGCGACGACATCACGCCAATATGGGAAAGCATCAGAATCGCAATGAGAACCAGGATGAGCCATGCGTCGCCGTTTGACGCGATCTCTTTTTTGCGCACGATTCGGCGCGTGATCAACACAGCAACAGCCACCAATGTCATCCATGCAAAATAGGTCTGCACGAGATGAATCACGCCTGTGGCCGTCATTCCGATGGTCATGGCAAGCGACCACGACCAATGGAACAAATCCTCGACGAGCAGCTCGACCGTGCCGAGCAAAAACACGAGAAACGCGTAAAAAATGACGGCGTGTGCTTTTCCCCACCACCGTTCCATGACGCGTTTCTGCCCGAAAGCCATCCGCATGACGTGTCTGAATCGTTCGGGCACGTGATCCAGCTTGCCGCGGGCAATGCCCTGTCGGATGGTATGCACGTGAACGCAGACCTGAAGGATGAAAATGAGAAGACCTATGATAAAGGCAATAAAAAATACGATCATGTGAATTGTTCTGAATTATGAGGTTTTATCGAAACCAGGCAGGAGGCAAGAGATTGCAATATTTGAGTTTGTTGTTTTTAGTAAGCACTTCTGTCCGCTAGAGATAAGAATAGTCGAATAAGCTATCATTTCGCAGGCGAGCTGAATAGTGACGCAGATTGTACCACATTATTGAAAAATTGTTATGATAGACGCGTGCCAGGAATTATATTAGCGAGGCGTATGCGCACAGCGAGCGGCTGCGAGCGAGCACATAGCCAAAGCCGGGCGGCGTATCGACGCAAGGCGATAGCCGCCCCCCAACGAGAAAACAGGCCATGAACAAACGACTTCCCACGGACAGCATTCTTATCAAGACCGAACGCGGTTATCTGCTCGTTTCGCCGAAGAATGCGCTTTATTGCGCGATTTTTCCCGATGAGCACGACGAGGTGGCCGCGCATATCAAGGATTCGGAGCAACCGCTTTCGGACGCGGTGCAAAAGCGGATTGAGGAACATGGATTTTACAATGGGCCGAGGCCGCTGCGCAAGCCGCACCACTTGTTGCAATTTCAGGTCACGAATGCGTGCAACCTGCGATGCGCCTATTGCAGCGCCTATTCTGGCAAGGCGCGGGCGAATGAGCTGACGCTCGCGGATGTCTGCCGCACGATCGACGAGGCGCTCGAAATCGACCCGAATATCGACGTTTCGTTTACCGGTGGCGAGCCGCTCATCGTGCCGTGGCTGATGGACGCGATTGATTACGCGTTAGATAAGATGAAGCATCCCGGGCTGCTGAGCAATCTGCTGCTTTGCAACCGAAACGAGGCACTGCTGACGGCGCTTGTCGACCGCATGAAACGTGGGCTTCGCGTGCAAATGAGCATGTCGGGGACTGACCGCGAAGTGTGCAACCGCCTTTCGGGGCGCGACTGCTACGACGAAGCGATTGAAGTGTTGCACAAAATCGACGCGCACGGCGTGCTTCCGACGCTCGATTTGATCATGAGTGCACCAGATTCACAGGCGAATGTCGATGCGTTTGCCGAGTTTAGGCGGAAACTGCCCGAAAACATTCATCTCACGATTGGCCTGATATATCCGTGCGGGCGCGAAACGGGGGAGCATATTTTCACATCGCGCGATGATGCGGAAGCGTTTATGGACGAAGTGACGTTCGAGGGCGGCGTGAGCGTGCCGGCGCAGAAGCCGACGCCTGTAACGGAGCGGCGGCTGGCGTGCAGCTGCGTCGAGAATGAGAATTTATATATTCGGAGCGACGGCGAGATTTTTTCGTGTTTCAAGATGGTCGAAAGCTTTGGGCATATCCGGGAGGGGCTGAGGAATGTCATAGAAAAGCGACGGCGCCAGGGCGTGCTGGCCGCGCAGCTGCCGATGTGCCACAACTGCCCGTTCGTGAACCTTTGCGCCTCGGGATGCCACGCCGACAACATCATTCTTTCGGGGAACACGAAAGCGCCGATATGCGGGCCGTGGCGGAAAAATCTCATCGCGGAGATGTTATTTGAAGACCGCGCGTACATTTTTGACTGGCCCGTGATTCATCAACTGACGGAGGCGCGCAAGCGCGGGTACAAAACGCCGGAATTCGTCATCACGGATATCAGACCGACTGGCAACTCTATACTTCGATCCAAATCATCGGACGACAGCCACCATGAAATTCCAACGTGGCAAGGAAAAATGCTTCCACCAAGCGAATGGAAGAAATGAGAATCGAGCTGGTTTAATGGGCGTTCGCCTATGCGCAGAGAGACGTGTCACGACACGTCTCTACATGCGCATACGGCGAACATGGTGCACGGCTATCGGCGTTGCCGATACGCCGTGCACGATGGTGTTACAGGCCAAGGCGGCGGTCGATTTCGATTTTGCTCGATGAGAACGTCAGGGCTGAATAAATGACATGCCAGTTGTGTCTATCGATAACGCGATTGTAGAGTTCCACGGCGATCATGATTTTATCGTTTTCCAGTCTGTCGGCTTTCATGAGCTGGCGAACCTGGTCAGCCGTGAAGTAATGATGTTTAGCAGCGGCGCGGATTCGGGCGAGTTTATTACCGGCGACAGCGGGTCTGGACACGGTTTTGAGCAGTTCAGAGAAGCTCTTCGGATCCATTTCTCTCATGCCGGGATGACCGGGATCACCGGGGCGGCCGTTCGGATGATTGGCGCCGGGATGGTTGGGATCACCGGGGCGGCCGTTCGGATGATTGGCGCCGGGATGGTTATTCTGATGGCCGCGGTCATCGATTTTATCGGATGCTTTGCCAGGCTGGCCGGGATGATTGGACTGACCGGGATGCGCTCCATCGCGGTGATCGCCCTGTGGGCCGGGATGGCCGGGCTGAGCCATAGAAATCTGCGGTGCAACGAGTGCGAGTCCACATGCCAATATTATAGAATGATACCATTTCATTGTCGTTCTCCTTTATTATTGCTGTGTGGATAGTTTCTTTTTATCGATCCTATCAAGTACCTCGGCGGTACTTGATTGATAATATCACATTGAGCAATCTATTTGCCAAATTATATTGTATGATACATCTTATATATAAACGGATAATGTAGCTTAGTGTTTCAAAAACTATACAAATTCTAAAGACGTTTCTGAATGATGTGATTCTATCGCGCCAGCTGAGGAAGAGACATTTTGTATTATTGTATGTGTTTTTGGGGAATCCCCTTTATGGTTGAATGATCCCCCGGTAGGCGCTACGCGCCAACCGGGGGCTACTAAACGTGAAGCCCTGCGGGCTTCTGTTATTTGCGTCATTGATAGCATTTGTCCCTTCATCCGCGCGTTCCCCTCGGCTAATAGTTCAATGTGATACACATATTGAAAAAATCTGAAAAATGTGAGACAATGTATAGTGGTTTAAGTCACACAAATCATAAAATATAGATTTAAACAGGATTTGGCGACGGGGAAGAAATGAAATTATCTGATTTGACATCATACGCAGAAAAGAAATACCAGATTAAGGAAGAGCGCAAATGGGATGATGTTCCTGGTTGCTCAGTCCTTGCAGACAAAGAAACGGGCAAATGGATTGCGATCTTGATGCATCAATGGGATTCAGAGAGTGGCACGGAAATCGAGCGATGCGACATCCGGTGTGAACGCAACACGTTGATTGAGTTTTCTCAGGCATTTTTGTCGAGGCCCTATCGGATGCACGGCAAAAGCTGGCTCGGTGTCAAACTGGATGACACCACAGATGCCAATATCGTTTATCAGATATTTGATCGTGCCGTGAATTTGTGTCGTCCTCACAATTTTACTTATATTTTAGATAATTATTCTAATAAAGCGCAGACAGAGAACAAACTGAAGTATCACGATACCCCCGTGTCATTTTATAATGATACTAAAATTTCGTCTAATCGTGACCATGATAATTCAGTGCCTAAAAAAATCAGGGAAATGAAGAAACTCTACGAATATGGGAATGGAACATTTCAACAGAAATGCAAGAACTTCTATGTACAAGGAAAGTTCATGGAAGATTACGAAGATGATGCCCCATGGGATGGAGAATTTCGTCGTTACTTCCCGACATATTTTGATTTAAACACCACACAACTGAGGGGATATTTTACATGGCGTACAAACATCCGGAAGGGCGTTTTTAAGCATACCTGTATCTCGCTGGCATATCTTTATGTCTATGAGTTGCTCAATGGCATTGGTACCACATCCCCAGAGGATGCATTGGAAAAATTACAGAAATTTACTGCCGGATACATAGAATCCGGTATAGGTGATGCCAATATGTTATCGAATATCCAAGGATGGATGCTCGATATCTGCATCATTCACAATATTGCCCCGGAAATTGCCCGCCAATATGCGTCCTCTGAAATGGTCAAACGAGATGAGGCATTGGCGGTATTAAGAGCATCTAAAAACAAAGAATACGAAGAGATATATGATGCACTTTGTCTGTTTGCAGATAAAAAGCTGACATCCTCACTTGTGGTTGCGAAAGAAGGAGATGAAGGAAA